>JAMOMD010000390.1 GCA_027068725.1 Thermoproteales archaeon
GCACATGACCAATATAGGAAAAATCTAGAAAAGAATCGGAAGCTGGCGAAAGTTCACTATGTACATATTTGTCAGATTTGACAAGAAAAATCTAGAAAAGAATCGAAAGGTACTGGTAGTGTACAGCTATAGGTTAGTTGTATTCTTGATTGGTAAAATCTAGAAAAGGATTGAAAAGAGATTTTGAAGATGCTACACATGAGGTATATTGGAGGCTCGTAAGGATGATGGAAAAATCTAGGGAAATTAAAATTGATATTATACTAACGTTCTAGAAACGGAATTTATGTACTAGCTTAACCCTGTTAAGGATTTGCCGTGAGTAGTTAGGAAAGTTATTGCTTTTTGAGGATGTTTATTGTGGCTTGCGTTTGAGTGTGTTTTGTCAGTGCCTGAAACCTTCATCAGGTTTCAGTGGCGGCCGCAAAGTCATCATCGCAAGATATTAAGATACTATGGACACTTAAACAGAACGACATGAGAGGATGAGCAAGAGCAGCGGAAGACCCTTCGGCTTCACGTTCACGTTTTATTGGTGTCCTGATCATAATGTTCCAGTTCTTAATCCTCGTCTTGCGTATTCGTGCTCATCTTTTCTGATGCTTGTTAAGCCTACGGAGCCTGGAGATGTTAGACCAGCGTTTCCCTATGACATCCTGATAATTAGGGAGGCCATATTTAGAGAGTTTCAGGATTGGCGAGTAGCAGATCTTCTAGTTCCCTCGGGTTCGCTTGTGTTGTTGAATAAGGTGCCTGGCTATCCTGATGAGGCTGATGAGGTCATAGTCAATGGAGAGGTCGTTGGTCATAGATGGTATGATCCTGCAACAAGAACCTGGAGGTTTAGGCCAATTTTTCAGGGAGCTGCGAAGATGTTGGAGAACAAGGTTGGCTATTACGCGATTGTTGATCTTCCTAAGCTTACGCGAGGATATGAGATACATAGGACACGCATAGTGCAGGCAGAGCTTCCGCCGAGGAAGGGCATGCTCGTGATAGTTCAGACTCAGGATGGTAAGTGGCAGGGCTTGGCTAAGCTTGTCAGAAGCAAGCGTCTCTATGTTATAAAGGCTTGGAGAAGTGTAAAACCTACATATGTTGAGGCAAGGTCTAGCTGGCGTGATGTTATTGAGGTAAATGAGAAGGTTCTCGAGACCTTCGAGGAGAGGGCAAGGAAGTTCTTGAGAAGGTTAGAGGAACGTTATGGACAGTCTAGGAGACTTGTAGTATCGTATAGTGGAGGCAAGGACTCTCTAGTTGTGCTTGATCTAGCCTGTAAGTACTTGAAGAATTTTGTAGTGATATTCAACGACACTTCTCTCGAGCTTCCTGACACGTACATTAACGTTCACGAGGTAGAGAACAAGTACGGAATCGAGATCCACTGGGCAAGAGCAAGATGCGACTTCTCAACCATAGTCAAGATGCTGTACTTGCCGAGTAGAGACTTCAGGTACTGTTGCAAGATGCTGAAACTTGCACCAATCTCTCAGCTTCTCAAGAAGCTTGCACCTACGGGATCTATCAGCATAGTAGGTCAGCGAAGATATGAGTCGTCACTACGTGCTAGACTACCTCAGATTGCGAAGTCTAGATGGGTTGCGAATACTCTAGTAGCTGCGCCAATAAATGAGTGGACTAGCTTGCACGTGTGGCTGTACATATTTAGAGAGAACCTTCCCTACAACAAAGCGTACGAGAAGGGGTTTGACAGAATTGGCTGTTGGGCCTGTCCTGCAAATGAGCTTGCTGAGCTTGATCTTGCAAGTCACTGGTACAGTAACCTGAGAGAGTGGCTTGAGAATGTAATTGAGAACATTAGGAAAGAACTTAACTTACCAAGCTACTGGAGTATTGTCGGTCTTTGGAGATGGCGTGAAAAATATCCTGGAGATGTTAGAAAGTATATTGAAAGAACATTTAAGGAGACTGAAGAAAAACTAAACGAACTATGTAACTACTATAGAGAGAATGCATTACCACTAAGCATAAACCTAGGTGAGGGTAGTCTTAGGATTGTTCTAAAGAAGGAAGTAGATTATAATAAGCTATTATTAAATATTGAGAATCTGCTACATACACTAAAACTAGTGTCAGATATTGATAAGGGAGGAAACATGCTTAAGGTAAATATTCAGAATAATGCTGAGCTTCTCATTAGTATAGAACAGAGACAGACTATAGAAATAACAGTAGGCTTACAATCATTCTCTAGCGAACTTGTAGGTAGTATACTTAGAGTTATCGTACGTGCAGCATATTGCACGTCATGTGGTCTGTGCGAGTCTTGGTGCGGTTCTTCTGCAATATCTGTCGAGAGAGGCCTCATTTTAGTCTCGAGAATTCGCTGTAGAAAATGTGGTCTTTGCAATATTGTATGTCCTGTAGCTGAGTATCTAGTAGCTAGGTCTGGTCTATTAAAGAAATTTGAAGAAGTTCAGAGCAGAATTTCCTCTAAGCAGAATGATTCAGGAAGAGCCGCCTAGGCTAGTCAGAACCGACGAAGGACTAGAACTAGTCTACGGCTCGCAAAGATTCAAGATACCAAGACTGAAGCATCAGGCAGTGTTCATAACTGTCAGTAACATTGCTACACAATACGCATACTGCGAGTATAAGCTACATCTAGACTACATGAAGGGTAGAGAAATAACTAGGAACATAGTAGCAGGCTTCTACGAGCATAGTAGACAGCTAGGTGGTGGAGGATCCTTTGACTTTGATATTGAGCCTATTCCAGGACATACATGTCCAGTACTCATTAACGTAGGTCAGGACGGCGAGATATACTTCAATAAAATAATGTCAGAAAGATGGATTGGAAAACTTCTCAGCAGTACTAACAAGAACAGGAACTACATAGTTGAGCCAGCTCTCGTGCATGTTATAAATAACGTACCAATACTTGCACAACCTGATCTTCTAATACTAGAGAATGATAAGCCTAAGATAGTACTAGAATTAAAAACAACCTCAGGAGATCCTAAGAGAGTTAAACCACAAGAAATTACACAAGTACTAATGTACAAGCACATGCTAAATCTTCTAGGACTAAATATTGAGTATGCATGCATTCTCAAACTTAGGAGAGGAGTACCTTTCAAACTTCTCGATAATATTGACAAGATATTATCTAAGCTACATGACAACACAGGAGATAGAACATACATAGATCGCAATGTAGTACTTCACAAAGTTAGTGATGATAAATTGAGAGAAGACATAAACAAGATAGTAGAATGGGCACTTGGGTACTGGCTATATAAGCGAAATCCAGTACCAAAACCATCCCCTAATAAATGTAGAACATGTGTACATAATAGAGAATGCACGTTCAAATCACTGCGCTAGTACTATCTCATGCCGATGAGCTTACTCTAAGCTGGGCTTCTAAGATAATTGAAAACTCGATACGTAACTACGATGCTCTAATTCTACCAATAACACAGGACGTTCTGAAGATCTCCATAACTCATGGCATGACCTCCAAAGGCGTTGAACAAGCAATATCGAAGATATTAGAAACATATTCAAAACAGGTAATACAGATCAGGGCATGGCTACGAATTATAAGACCATTAATAGAACTTGTACTAAAACTTGCACATACAAGACCTGAAGTACTCGTTATACCATCAATAACTGTGGAGTCTCTGGTAGCTTCTCAACACTATACAGTAGACATGCTTCGAACATTAATTAGCAGTAAGCGAAGAAGAGCAGAAATATTAAAAGAACTTTCTGAAAATGTTAAAAGAAGTTTTGATACAGGTATGACAGAATTTGAAAATTTGCTAATGTATGCGTTAGCTAGGCAATGTTCACATATAGTGATTCTATGCACATCCTGTTTTACTTGTCTAATAGTTAGAAAACTTGTAGAGAATAACCCAGGTCTTCGAGCGAAGGTGAATCTAGTATCCTTATGTACTAGCCAGATACCTCCAACATATCTGCTACATGTTGCCTTACTGATGGGAAATGAACATAGTGAAGTTATGGATGAGCTCCTAAACTTTGTCAAGAATTATATACTAGAGTACGTTGTGCTAAGTAGCACTACATATGAAGCATTTTCAAAATTCTTAAGAGACTTCTCGTCTACTTATCGAGAATTCTGTGAAAAATTACTGAAAATATACTGTCCACTGAGGAAAGTGCATGCTAGCTAGCTTCTTCGGATACTGTTACTCTAAAGTATTTTTCTATTAGCTTTTCCTCGATTAATAGACTGTGCAGTGGAACGTTTTTACAATATTTCACAGTTATCCTGTTGTTATCAGTCTGTACAATTTCTATACCATGCATTTTCAATATTCTTGCTAATTCCTCTACTTGCTCTTTCTCTAATGTTGTAGTTAATGTTTTCGAATTTTCTAGACACTTATCTTCAATTTCCTGAGGTATATCTACCGAGCTTAATCTCTCTATTACATCGAGTAGAAGCTTGTATATGTAAAATACTGGCTCGTCGTCGTATGGTATCACTATCTCCACTCCTGCAATGCTCAGGTTCTCTAATGCGAAGTGCATCCATGCGCTATCTATTCTCACATTGCCCTCCTGTAGTACTCTTGCATTAACACTAGAGAGGGAGTTGACTAGTCGCTGTCTCACGTCAGGATTATTTGAGAATACTCGTACCTGAGTTTCTCTTAGAGCTTCGCCATATGTTCTATCTGCTACAACAAACATGACTACGTGAGGTCTTATGCTTGCAATTACTTGATGTAGAATCTGCGTGTACTTTGACAAGAGTGCGACATGGTCAAATATGACGAGGTTACCCTGCTCGTCAAGTACTGATCTCTTGAATGCTCTAGCTGTGATCACGGCTCTGCTGTATGCAAAGTGGTTGACTACAGGGTAGTAGTATATCCTGACTCTGTTTAGAGCACGCTCACAGATTGCTTCTAGATCTCTGACCCCTCGTGCACTGTTGATCATGAGTAGAGTTAGTGCATTAACGATCCTGTAGTCGTATAGTGAGAATCCTGATGCTAGAAATATTCTCGTTGAACCATTACCTAGAACGTACACTCTGGCAGGTCCACGTGTCGTGTCTACGCATATGGCATTGAGTCCTTCCTGTGCTAGTGCATTCTCTAAATACTCGAGAGTAACGATGTCTAGCAGCAGTGCTAGCCTTGTCTCTGCATGTTGTGTCATGTCATCTCGACAGTCTCAGGCTCAATAATTTAAGCCACATCATTTCGAGAGTTCCTGAGTGATGACAGCGGTGTGTTCTGAAAAGTGTGATGATTGGTGACACAGCTGAGTGAACAGTGTTCATAATCGTGCTATGCCTAGAGGTTAAAATTTTAAAGAGGGGGTCAATGCACAGTGCCACAAAACGGTACCCTCCATGTGTGGCGATGAGGTGGGTAATCAAAACCCAAACCTACACCCGGGACCTAGGAACTGAGGCAATGAGTGCCAGAGTTGAGACACTCGTACATGGAACTCACATATATGGAAACCTGAGAGGTTGTAACAGAGAACTTCTAAAAGATGAGAGGAAGCTGAAGGAAATCATAATAAAATCAGCAGAGATAGGTAACATGACATTAATATCAGTGTTCTCTCACAAGTTCGGGAAAGACTGTGGAGTATCAATAATAGCAATCGTGGCCGAGAGTCACATATCAATACACACCTGGCCAGAGTACGACTATGCCACAGTTGACGTCTACAGCTGTGGTGCCCACTCTTGCCCACTCCTATCATTCCTGTACATTGCATCAGCACTCGAGGCAAAGGAGGTCGAGCTCTTCATAGCTGACAGATCGCTACACATGGAGGAGGTCAGGAGACAGAGACTCATGATTGAGGAGTATCAGGATATCAGAACGTACAAGGAGAAAGCTTGACTATATAACGCGTCTGCACGTTCTCTAAAAGTTTTAAAGAATCTTGTCCTTCATCTCT
>JAMOMD010000391.1 GCA_027068725.1 Thermoproteales archaeon
TGTTCCTCTGCAATATCCATGACTTTACTAAGTATGTCCTCAATCAGTTGCTTAGTTACTCCACTCTGTTCCGTGACTCTCCTCACTAGGTCACTGACCCTAGCATTGAGGTCTTCGAGCATCTTCCTCAACTTCTCGAGATCATTACCAGGATTGCTAGAGCTAGGGCTAAGCTTCTCAGCTATGTGTAGCAGAAGCATGTTAGTAAGCACAAGCTGACTATTGAGTAATGCAAGACTCTGAGACATGGAACCACTAAGAAGCACATTGTGAATAGTTGCGACTATGTTATACAGTGTAGATCTGATACTATCCTTAACAAGTGGGTACAGACCCCTAACACTCACGTTACATTAGCTAGACTCATACAACATCTAAACCTGTCCCACATTAACAATTTTGACAAACCCCCGCTTCATAACATGTTGCAGCTTCAACAACCTGACAAGCGTGGACTTAGATTCAGTATGTTTTCCACGTTTTAACGCAGGAGACTAACCATGGGGAGGCGTAAAGTCGCGATGATCATCGGAGTAGTAGTTACTGTTGCACTAGTCCTACTATGGCACTTAGGCTACCTGAAGCCGATTATGGGGACGGTCAAATTGCCATGGGGCAGAAATGGTACTGTCGTTGCTTTGAGAAATGTTCAGTTTACGAATGTGCTGCTTAGATTCGGTGTTAACTACACGTTCTATTGCAATCTACACGGATCAGGACCGTACTATTGTATGGATACTGTACTGAATAAGACAGCAGCAAAATCAGGAACAGCGTATAAGATCGTTGCCTACGTGAAAGCACCTGCTGAAATAACAATATCTGGCAGATGTTGGTTTATTGAACTGAGACATACAGGTTACTACATTGTTATTGCAAAGTTCTACAAAAGCTACGATCTGTACATTGTAACGTATAGGAACAGCACAGGAACATACCACTACACGTACAGGTACGAATGCGGAAAGCCAATATGTGATAAGGAGGGAATGTGCGTAGAAAGTAAGCCAGCACCAATGTTTCAAGTAATCTTTGATGTACCTCGCTATCGCTTCGATCTCAAACATAACAGAATCTACGTGGTGAATTATACTTCGGCATACGCTTGGGCTGTTGTGTAT
>JAMOMD010000392.1 GCA_027068725.1 Thermoproteales archaeon
GTCACTGTAAATCTGTTCTCTAACTCCTCGAGTGGACTAACATAGACTACACTGTAGTCATATGCTTTCAATATCTCTATTGCCTGTTTGAAGAGTGCTGTTTTACCACAGCCTTCTGGACCATAAATCACGTAGACAGGATACGTACCTCTCTTCGCAAACTCCTCAACCTGCCTCAATGCTCTGTCCCTATCAACAAACTCTACCTCCAGATCTGGAGTAAACTTCAGCCTAACTCTACGCCACTTCATCGATACCTTCTGCCTCAGGTTACTTGAGAGCACATGCCTTCAAAATACCTATATCTCAGGCTCTCTGCAGTACCTTCCTGACGGGCCTAGCTCACTGTCTAGGCCATGGATAGATCTTGACTGCTTCCTTCTTTAGCTCTCTTATCCACGTACTCTTCTCGCTCCTCCACTCTTCTCCTGAGTACACAAGATAGTCTACGCCTGGCTCTGCTACGTCTGCCAATAACATGGGTCGCTCCTTCATGTCTAACTTTTCAACACCTCTAGCAACTATTACTACATCGATATCACTTGTGTCTAATGCCTTTTCAATAAACCTCCTAGCTCTCTTGAGCATCTCTTCCTGACTTCTTAATGCAGAAACTGCCTTACCCACTCGAGAACTTTCCTACCATGCCTAATAGCATTTTCAGCATCTTCCCTATCATAGATCTGGCACGGCAGTCCATTAGCAGCATCAGGATATCTAGCAACAGTATAGTGCGGATTAAGCTTCCTAAGACACGACATCACATCCTCAGGAACTTCTATACCCAACTCAGTTCCTATAACTTCAGCAAGTTTTAACAAGTTAGAACCACGAACAGCTCTACCCCGACTAAGCAACAGAGCCTTAAGAGCCTTCTCAGCCGCCTAATGCGCCCAAAATGCAGCTGCAAACCAATCCCCACACTCTAAAGCATGCTCAGCAGCTCTAAGATCACTCTCAGCCTGCCTAAACCATAACAGTGCCTCCTCACTCAAATTCACTCACCAAACTCACCACTAGTTACACACTTAGACAATTTAGACAATTATACGTAAATCTTGCACTACCTCTATCCAATCTAAATGGTCTAGTCTAGACATATATTTTCTTT
>JAMOMD010000393.1 GCA_027068725.1 Thermoproteales archaeon
ACGTTCATGCCTAGCTGACGTGCAGCAACTTCGAGACTTACTCTAGTTCTTGTGCTTGGTTTCTCGAAGATGAGCATTAGTGTCTTGCCCTGATGTATTGGTATAACTCTCTCACCTGCGTAGTACCTAATCTTGAGTTCCCTAGACACTTCTAGAAGCATCTTGACTTCGCTTGGCTTATAGTCAAGCAGTGTCAGGAGGTGCCTACCCTTGAGTGTGTATACTGAATACATTTGTGACTAGTCCATAGGCTGGGAGTACTCTTATGCAATATCCAGCAACATTGTCTAGTACTCAACATTCATAACCTCCTTCAGGACGGACTCGATGAACCTCTTAGTCTTCTCATCAAGCACTGTAGATCCTACAGAGTGAAGAACAGCGTACGACAAGTCGACATCTCTCCTATATAGAGCATAGTACTGAGGCTTGTAATTTAGTACAACATCCTTATCATATTGTATACATCTAAGCACCTTGAATATCTTTGCATAATTTATGAGACCCTTCTCGTCAAATATTGGAAGACCTCTTTCACCACTCTTCTTGTTATCTAAATGAAGAATTTCTACGTAACCACCAGCATATAACATGTCTCTTGTAAATTCTCTAACAGATCTCCTACTTGCAACATCTAGAGCAAGCCTTAGCCTATATGGCGCAATCTCATTAGCGAGCTCATTTACTTGCTGAATTTTTGATCTAGGCATCTTCCATACTACCTTAACACCATACCTTGATGCTTCATCAACGGTGTCGAACATTACGTCCGTACTATCAGGAAGCTTGAGCACTACACGCTCAACGTTTAGATAATCGAGGAGATTTAGAAGACGCTCAATTATTCCTGGCTCAGGAGTAATTAGCACCTTCACATGACTTGTCCTGTCCTGTAGATAATCTTCAAGCTCTGCAGCAAGTAGTGGAATAAACTTCTCAAATTCCTCAGTCTTAACCAACTGTGTTAAATTAACCTCCACTGGAGTAGATTCAGTAAGCTCTAGCACAGGTCTGAGCTTTTCCAATTTCTTCGTGCTTTCAATCCTGATGCTTATGCAGATCCTCATGCGGGAACCCAAGTTCCTCCACGATACGCGAACCTAAATAGAC
>JAMOMD010000394.1 GCA_027068725.1 Thermoproteales archaeon
ACCGAGTATTACGTGAGTTTCTCCCTGCTCTACAGTCAAGTTAACTCCTCTAAGTACCTGCACACCATCTACCTCTGTCCATAGGTCACGAATCTCTAAGAGTGGACACATCTCGAGTGTTCACTGTCGTCAGCGTAGTCCTTTACTATGTTTCTCTCCTGACTGCGCGCCTAAGCATGCGCACCTTCTCACTAGTCATGTCGTGTACAAGACATATCCACTGACCACCACACTTCAGGTATATTGTCGTCTCACCAACTACAACATCGTCAGGTTCCTTACACACATTCTCAAGCTTTGTCTCTACGACAATTCTAGACTTATCAACTATTATACGCATAGGCCACGCTGAACCTCCTGAATATACATTGAACTCGAACACCTTCTCAATCCTGTACTCAGGACGAGCAACCTCGAGCCTTGGCTTAGCCTCAGCCTTCTCTTCCTGAATACCGAGCTCAGCCTTCAAGACAGGACATAGGCTAGAGAACAGCTCATCAACATCAACATCGAACCGATCTGCAAGCTCATTCTCTAGCTGCAGTAGCTTGTCCTCTATCTTCTCTGGTATTGGCTCATTCATGCAGTAGACACGGTACACAATATCGAGAGGAACACCGAGTCTCTTGCACAGTTTCTCTATTTCCTCCTTAGCCTTCTGTACAAGTTCTAATGTCGTGGACACGTGTTGTAGACGTGTACGTGGTTAATTAACCTAGCAGGTAATATCACTATACTACTCCTGCAATTGTCAGGAACTATTGACAGATCTTGAGAATAGGTTTAATTTTCCGCGTAGACGTGTCCTGACGCATGAGTGAGGGAGTTGAGATAAGGTCATTCTACGATCTGACATATGAGGAGGATCGTGAAGAGCTTGCAAACTTGATAAAGCAGGGAGTCAAGCTAGACACGACCATAACAGCACCTGAAGACCTATCAGAAGTCAAGCAAGCTGCAGAGGATCTTGTGAAGAGGATGGGTGCCGAGCTAATTGAGGTTGACCACTCGCAGTGGCCTAAGAAGCTAGTCATAAAGTTCAGGCTACAGGGTCAGGAAAAGAAGCTCGTGTTAACAAAGATTGAGGAAGGTGCATATAGACCCAGCCTAGAGTAGAATAAGAGGAGGGCTGAACAGTAATGTACAGAGAGCCGCTACTCGGAAAAACTAGTGACCTAGTGTCAACATACATAACTAGCATAAGCGCAGATCGCGAGATAGCTAACGAGGTAATTCTAACACTTATAGAACATGTATTTGAACTATATAGGACAGGTGTAATAAACAAGGAGACCTTCTGTAAAATATATAGAGCACTTGTTGAACTATCGACAGACATAACAAAGATCTTGTCCTCTCCTGAAGCACAGAAGTACGAGGATGTTCACGAGCTTATCGAGAAGATTCTCATAGATAAGCTTGGTCAGGACGTAGCAGGATGGATAGGGCTTGGACGTAGCAGAAATGACCATGTTGTAACAGCACACAAGCTCAGGCTCCGTGCAAAACTTGTCGAGCTCCTAGACGAGCTTCTAACATTCAGGAAAACATTAGTAGAACGCGCATCCGAGTACTCTGAGACACCATTCATTGTCTACACACATGCACAGCCAGCACAAGTCACAACCTTTGGACACTACTTACTCTCAGTAGACGAGTGTGTTAGTCTACATATTGAGCTTCTAATGAAGGTGCTTGAGGATGTTGTGAACAAGTCTCCACTAGGCGCTGGTCCTGGTGCAGGAACAATTGCTCCAATTGATAGAGAAAGAGAAGCTAAAGATCTTGGCTTTAGTAATATTGTGAAAAGTACAATATTTGCAGTAGATACTAGAAGCTACTTCACTCTTACCTGCTCAATAATTGCAAACTTGCTAGTCGAGTTAACAAGATTTGCAAATGATCTAATGCTGTACTCTCACCCAAACATTGATTATGTCAGGATTCCTGATGAGCACTGTGCGACTAGTAGCATAATGCCACATAAGAGAAATCCTGTAACGTTAGAGATCTTTCGGGCAAGGACAGGACAGGTTGTTGGAAATCTAGTAAGCATGTTCACCATACTTCACAGTATTGGCAAGGGGTACTATCTAGATCTTCAGGAAGTCACTCCATGTGCATGGCAGATAATTGATATTGCAATAACCTCTATCAGAGTGCTGAACGATCTTGTAAGCAAGATTCTAATAAATGTAGACAAGGTTCTGGAAGATGCTAGAAAATTCCCAGTGACCTCAGCAGAATCTGCTGAGAAGCTTGCACTTGATAAGGGAGTGAGCTTCCGCGAGGCTTACAGGTACCTTGCAGATCATTTCAAGCGTGGAATATTTGTGCATCTGCTAGATCCTGAAGAAGTGATTAAGCTCAGGAAAGTGAGAGGTTCAGGTGCTCCTGAGGAGGTTAGGAGAAGGATAGCAGAGGCAAAGGAGGAGATTGATAAGCAGCAGGAGAGGCTTGCCAACATTAAGGCTACGATAGTGACGAGTGTTGAGTCTCTGCTAAAGAGATGTGAGGAAGTGTGTCTAGAAGCCTAATACCTTAAAACACAGGAAGACCTACTGAGCTAGGTCAGGAGCAATGTCGTTCTCTCTATCAGTTGATAGAATAGAGAAGTACCTGACAAGCGTATTCAAGAAGCCTACACGTGTCAAGAATCTCGAGCTTCTAGGCTCAGGATGGCATGCAGAGACTTGGAGAATTGTTGCAGAGGTCGAGGGTGAGGGTGAGCGTAGACTTGTCCTGAAGTTTCTTAAGGGTGAGAGAGGTTTCGGACATGACTATCCTGCAGATCGTGCACAAGTCCTCCTGATGGCTCACAAGGACTTCAACAAGCTTCCAAGACACATAAAGTCAGTAGATGTTGGCTACATTGACGCGTATGGAGATCTCCATAGTGTAGGTGATTACGAGGAGTTCTTCATCCTGATGGAGGAGGCCGTGGGAACACCTTACATCGAAGATCTCAGAGCAATACTGAGCAGGAAGGCTCTCACAGATCAGGATAGGGAGAGACTGAAGATACTTGTCAACTACCTAGTCGATATTCACTCAGTGAAGTTCCAAGGTCCTGACGATGCTATGAGAAGACTCTACCTACGCAGAATACGTGACCTTGTTGGTCATGGAGAGATGATAATGGGAGTAGTAGACTCTGCGTATCCACCTGACTTCAAGATGATTGACAAGCTACGTGAAGTAGAGATCCTAGCAACGATGTGGCGATGGAAACTACGTGACTACTATAGAAGACTCAGCCAAGTACACGGTGATTACCATCCATTTAACATATGGTTCAGAGACAACGAGCTCATAGTCCTAGATAGATCACGTGGAGAATGGGGAGAACCTGCAGACGATGTGACTTGCCTACTCACGAACTATCTATGGTTCTCTCTACTTGATACAGGAAAGTTTAGTGGGGTATTCGCAGACATGTTCAGAGACTTCCTAAAGATGTACATTGACGCTACAGGAGATGAGGAGCTACTCTCAGTCTGCCAGCCCTGGTTTAGCTTTAGAGCAATAGTAATAGCAAGTCCACTATTCTACCCTGAAAATCCAGAAGATGTGAGAGAAAAATTGCTGAACTTTGCGGTAAACGTAATGAAAGTCGACAAGTTTAGTGTAGACATTGTTAATGACCTTCTACGCTCATGACTTTACTACTTTCACATAAGTTTCTTACACTATCAAGAAGTTCGATATAGTATTTCTCACATTCCTCGTCTACGTAGAATACTTTCAATACATCATACATAAGGTCAGTAACTTCATTTAACTCATCAACAACAAACATCTTGAACGCTGTCAGGAACTGTCTCTTTGTCTCATCTTTAACTAAACTAAGTTTAAAGTTCCAAAAATCATTATCAGCCATGCTGAAAAGCCACGATAATATATCGAGAAGTGAAGAGTATGTGAACGTTATTGTTATTAAGGTTGGAGGAATAACACTAGGTGTAGGTCTGATAGGCATCTCCTTAAGATCGCCAACATCAACAAATGCGAGAAGTGATCCATCTTCAACAATCATGCTCTTGAACAAGTATTCCTGACGAGTAATCATTAGCTCAGCACAGAGCTTAGTTACAACATCATCAAGAACCGCATTAACAGGAGAGTACATTCTAAACGTGTATGTATACTCATCACTAGTGTATTGTCTACATACTTCATTTCTAGCGACTTTCAGCATTCTATCTCTCTCAAGAACAGTGCCTAGAAGCACATAGATGCTGAATGGAGATAGAATACACCTAGGCTTAATATTCATTACAAGTTCTCTAAGCTCCTTCTCGTAATTATTAACAACTTCCTTCAACCTGACATATGTATGGGCCTTGTCCAGAACTCTAACTACTGCAAGCCCTGTCCTGCTTCCTCTCAGGAGTTTTCTAATGATATCATGAAAAGGCTGAGCTAACATGTATAGTCTAACAGCATCATATCGAGCTAGCTCCGCTATCATTAACTCTTTCAGCATCTTGTCTAGTTCTTCTCTAGATGATTCGCAGAGTGCTTCAATGTCCATATCGAGAATATGCGATTCTCCACGATTTCTATATTCCAAATATAGTAAATACAGTGGCATCAGCAGGAGAGTCCATGCAATATATGCTTTCTGTGCTTCTTCTAACATCTTAACTAATGTGCATAATGAAGCACTGAGCTGCAGATCAGCTAGTGTTATACAGGTTTCAAATGTTAGACTTGTTATAACTCCTATCTTATGTAATGGATAGTGTATTGCTGCTTTTAGGAATTGTTTAACTCCTTTTCCTGCTCCTTTGTATAGGTTATTCATATGATGCAGAAACTCTACGTCTAGCTTAGTTGCTTCTCTCATGTATAGTGTCAGTAGTGCTAGTTTGCAGGGAAACGTGTCGAAGAATGTGCATAGTTCAGCTCTGAGTACTTGTGTTTCCTCTTTGTCATCTGATAGTATTTTCATTATGCTATGTCTTAGGTCTCTCATTGAGTAGACGCTGTGTCTTATACATTTTTCAAATTCTTGAGCTGTGTATTCTAGCTCAGGAATATTGTAGTATTTCTTTCTAAATTTATCTACAAAGCATTCTGTAAGTCTCTTCTTTCCTGTGTATGTGCATGGCTCTTCTGTGAGAGGGCAGAGCACGTTTGGGGTCTAGAATGTTGACTAATATTCCTTCGTTATTTAACAGTCTCAGTTCTGTATTGATTGAGACTGTGCAGATAGGTTAAATAGGTGCTTGTTCCTGTTTTCTTGTGGATGAAGACCGCGTTGGTGTCTGAGAATGTGATGACCGATGGGCGAGCCTGACACTGGTGAAGATATGTTCATAAGCTTCTCCATGTGACATGTACGTGTCGATAGGCTTCGATCCTGAAGAGTTTGTTAGGAGGGCAATAGAGGAGATAAGGAGTCTTGGGATCGATAGAGCAATAGCTGCCGTTAGCGGTGGTGTAGACTCGACAACTGCTGCAACACTTGTGTATCGTGCTATTGGTGAGAGACTGTACGCATTCTTCATGGATACTGGATTCATGAGGCTTGGTGAGCCTGAGCGTGTTGTTGAGCTTGTGAGAAAGGTCATACCAAGTCTCGAGCTGGTAGATGTTAAGGAGCTGTTCTACAGAGAGCTGTTTGGTCTAGAGGATGCTGAGGAGAAGAGGAAGACTTTCAGGAAGGTGTTCTACAGCGTCCTATCAAAGCTAGCTAAGGAGAAGGGGTGCACATGGCTTGTCCAGGGAACGATAGCGCCAGACTGGATAGAGACACGTGGTGGAATAAAGACACAGCACAACGTTCTTCAGCAGATTGGTATAGATACAGAGCGCGAGTTTGGATTCAAGGTAGTTGAGCCACTTCGTGAGCTCTATAAAGAT
>JAMOMD010000395.1 GCA_027068725.1 Thermoproteales archaeon
CTCAACGTACAGATGGATGCCCTTTGTAATAAAGCTAATAGGAGTTAAGCTCATAGTAGACATGCCTGTAAGACGAGCAATAAAGAGGAAGGCAAAGTCTGCAATAATTGTCATGTTTGACTATCACGAGGTTGGTGATATACTATCGCAGATACTTAACATACCTGTAATATATACTAGAAATCTTGATCAACTTCAGGGAAAGTACGATACTATCATAGTTGTGCGACCTGTTTACAATAGACCAGACTTCACAGGTGAAATACAGTTCCTAGATGGAGAAGACTTTGGCCCAAAGGGCCCAATAATTAGAATATCCAGAGTGTACTACCTTACAGGAAAAGAGTCCGTGCTTAGTCCTGATGTTGCTGAACTGCTCGGAGAGTAAAGAGAAAGGATTTTAAACAGACCCGTCATCGGAGAATTCGGACGTAAAGCCGGGTGGTGTAGCGGCCAAGCATGGCGGGCTCTGGACCCCTGCGGGGGAGATGCGGGCGGTCCGCGGCTCTCATTCTTACAAATTCTTCTCCCTTACTAAATTTCTCGTAAGTTTTTACATTCTCATTAACAAGCCTGATCTGTAGTGTATAGAATGGGAGAGAAAATGATGATAGGATACCTGGCTGAGTTCTTGGATGAGGAAAACCTCGGATTCTGATTTTTGTTATAATTTTTCTATGACAGGTATGTATTTTCCCTTTCTCACATCTACAAGTCCTCTATCTGTTAATCTTACTTCAGGAATTACTGTTAGTGAAGTAAACATTAGTGGTGCAAGTTCTGTTAATGCTCCTGCTCCGCCATGTTCTCTCCATTTGTCAAGTAGCTGCTGTAGCTTATCTGCAACTTCTGCTCCATCTTGATCACTCATTAGTCCTGCTACAGGTAGCTCTACCTGTGCTAGGATTTCTCGTCCTCGAGCTAGTGTGAGGCCTCCTCCTATTTCTTGAAGTCTAGTAACGGCAGTATACATTGACTGTCCATCTCTGCCAACGACAACGATGTTGTGACTATCATGACAGATCGATACTGCAAGTGCACAATCTCCAACTGTTATTCCTGTACATAGGCCAATGCTCATTGTTCCTGTCTTACCATGTCTCTCA
>JAMOMD010000396.1 GCA_027068725.1 Thermoproteales archaeon
GGGTTACCGAAGAACACGTCTGGCTGTGCAATTACTTGGTTCGTGACGACGACAGCAACGTTGTGTATGTCAGCAATTCTGAGTAGCTGGCTAATGTGCTGGTTCAGCTTCTGCTGTCTCTCTGCTAGGTTCTCTCTACCTGGGTACTCTGCTCTGAAGTGGGCAATTAGGCTGTCTATGATTATGAGTCTAATGTTCTCCTTGTCGATTATCTTCTTTGCCTCATCAACAATCATCATCTGATGGTCACTATTGTAGGCACGTGCATACAGGATGTTCTTTAGAGCCTCCTTTGGGTCTAGGCCACGGTACTTCGCAATCTGCATTATTCTCTCTGGTCTGAACGTGCCCTCAGTATCAATGTACAGTGCCTTAGCGTTTAGTCCACCCTTCTCCTCAGGCAGCTGAACCATCACAGCAAGCTGATGACAAAGCTGTGTCTTACCTGCACCGTACTCTCCTACGAACTCTGTTATTGCACGTGTCTCAATACCACCACCGAGCAGCTCATCAAGCGACTTAACTCCTGTTGAGATCTTCTTCACGTTTCTTCTACGCTCAAACAGCTCGAGCGCTGTTATGAATGGCTTGAGACCAAGTAGTCTCTGCGCTGCCTTGATTATCTGTGCTGCTCTCTCCTCGCTTCCAATTACTTCTGCAAGCTCCTTAACACTTGCAAATGCTACATCTCTCACTGTTAGATATCCTGCCTCACGAAGCTTCTGTGCAGTTACTCTGCCTACACCATCAATTTCCTCAACGTCTAGCATAGCGTACTCTGACTCGGCAGGTGATGCTGGCTGGCTAGTCTGTGTAGTAGCCTCAGCATGCGTCTCCGTGCTAGTCTCCGTCTGCTGAGTTGTCTCGGTCTTCTTCTTTGTGCGTGCCATGGCTACGCTCGTCTACTCTCTGGCAATAACGTTTAAAAATCTATGTCTTAAAGGGGGTTGCTAATAAGCAATATTCTCAATGCCAATCGAAGCCTCTGTCCTACTGACTCGATACACGTGGCTCGTACCTGCTGTTCTTGAACTTGCCTCTAGGGACATAGTCAAGAGACGCGAATTTACCAGAATACTTGACGTAGACATAAGTAAAGA
>JAMOMD010000397.1 GCA_027068725.1 Thermoproteales archaeon
CATACGTGACTCAGAGATTGAGAAATTGAAACAGACATATGGTGATTTTGGAAGTGGCTATCCTAGTGATCCTAGAACCATAAGATTTCTCATAGAGTTTGTCAGGAAGAGAGGAACATTACCACCAATTGTGAGAAAGTCTTGGAGTACTGCACAGAGAATACTTCGCGAAGTCAGGCAGACAAAACTATTTTAGTGTTTACCTTATTCGCAACTTGTCATGACCATGCAGGCTACAGAGGTCTTGTCAAAGTATGATAAGTACGTTGGTCTGACAAGGCAGGAGCTGTACAATGTGCTTAAGGAGATTGCTAGAGGAATTCAGGATTCAACAATTAGGAACGTGGTGCTTGATCTGCTTGAGAACCCTGTCATAACATTTACCAAGGTTGAGCCTAAGATAACGATCTTTGAATCACCTGCAGCTCCTGTTCGTCATCATGCATATCCAGGAGGCCTCATTGACCATACGATAAGTGTTGTAGAGCTCTCTGTAGCTATAGCAAGGACATTCGAGAAGGTGTACAACATATCGGCAAACATTGACCTTGTCATTGGTGCAGCAATACTTCACGACTTGTTCAAGTACTATCAGTACGAGCCTGATCCAGTTACTGGAGGAGTTAGACCAAGAAGTGACTGGTACCTGAGTCACGAGTTCTCAATGATTGCTGAGCTCACGAAGCGTGGAGCTCCTGACGATCTGATAAGGGTCATAGCTGAGACACATGGAACTGTCAGTTTTAGCAAGATCGAAGGACAGATAGTACATCTCGCAGACTCCATGGATTCACAGTTTGCTTCACAGATTCAGGACATAATCTGGAGAGTATGTCAGGAAATAGAGGTACAGAGCGATGGTCGATACAATGCTAAGAAGGTGTTCAATAGACTAATGAGAGTCAAGAGTCTGTTTGAGCTAGCCAAGATCTACTACAGGGAAGGACGTGATAGACTCAAGCAAGTCATAGTCGAGACCCTGGGTCTACAGCTCGAGGGATAGAACCCTTATAAAGGGGAGTGACAGCACGAGACTACAGATATGTCCAAGGCACAGCAGAAGGAGAGTGCAGCAGAAGGACGTACAGGATGGCCAATA
>JAMOMD010000398.1 GCA_027068725.1 Thermoproteales archaeon
CAGCAGTGCTAGTCTTCTACCACTGTATTCTAGGAGGACACCCTCCATGAGCTCGGTCTCTGCTGTAGCTATTGAGAATGGGTTCAGTATCGCCTTTATTGGTATGCACATTATGAAGGCAGCTGCGCCAAGTGGTAGATACATTATCAGTGGTCCATGCGCGGTCTGCCAGTTTATTATGTCGAATATGTTTGTTGAGCGTGTTAGTACGAATATTGATATTAGAACCATCACGAAGGGCAGCTCATACATCAGGATTGATAGTAGTGCTCTACGTGAGCCAACTATGGAGTATGGGTTGTTTGATGCATAACCTGCGAAGACTAGCATTACCGAGACCATGAGAAGCATGTACGCGATTAGTATCAGATCGCTTAGTGAGTGGAAGATTGGGTACACCGTGACTGGCAGTGCTAGAGCTAGTGCAAAGGTCAGTGCTGGCATTAGGGTAAACCAGCCGTAGCTTGCTGTTACTGGCATTAGATCTTCCTTGAACAGAAGCTTCACGAGGTCAGCATACTCCTGCCACCAGGGTGGGCCAACTCTACCGTGAACCTTTGCTCTGATCTTTCTTCTGAGCCAACCAGCGTATGGGCTTATGAGACACACAAACAGGACTGCCAGTATTGCTGCACCAACCTTGGCCAGGACTAGGAGTGGGCTAGTCATAGTCTCACCTCTTGGCTAGTCTCGCTGCCTTCTCTTCTAGAAGTTTAGCTGCTTGAGCTAGTCCAGCAGCAATTATGTGAGGTCTCGGTGGACAGCCATGTATGTAGACGTCCACGGGGATAACCTCGTCGACCCCAACTATGGCATAGGAGTCGTGCCATACACCTTTTCCACAAGCACACGTGCCAACTGCGACAACGATCTTGGGCTCAGGCATCTGCTCGTAGATCTTCTTCAGGATTGGCGCTACCATCCTGTTGCAGGGACCGGCAACTAGTAGAATATCTGCATGTCTTGGCGAGCCGACAAGCTTGACTCCTAATCGCTCTGGGTCGAAGCGTGGGCTTATTGCAGCAAGTATCTCTATCTCGCAGGCGTTGCAGGACGAGGCGTTGAAGTGGTATATCCAGAGGCTTCTCCTGAAGGCTCGCTCCTTCAAGCCCATGCTGGTCCCTCGTGATTCTCTTATCGTTAGAAGTTTCTTTTAATGTTGTTTACACAACAAATGGAGAAGACTTGGATTGCTTAAAGTTTTAAAGATTCCGAACCTGTTTAAATTTTCAGGTTATGGCAATGTCGGCACTACACTTACCCGTAGAGTATGCTCTGCTGCTTCTAGCGCCAATAGTGTTCTCGCCACTTGCACTCACGTCGAGGAGAGCAGCACCTTACATATCCATAGCACTGCTCGCAATATCACTGGGCTTCACGATAGCTATCCTACCGTACATAGTTACAGGTCACGTAGTTGAGATAGGTAGCAACAACATAATCTGGCTATCACTTGCACCAGCAGTCTCCTGGTTTAGGTCTGCCCTGGTGTTCAGGATCGACGTTCTATCCTGGCTAATGCTGTTCATAATCACGTTCATTGGAATGCTAATATTCATCTACTCCGTCAGGTACATGGAACATGACGAGCACGTTCGAAGGTTCTGGCTCTTCATGCTTCTGTTCGCTGGCTCCATGATTGGCGTCGTGACAAGCAATGACATGTTTCTCCTGTTCCTCTTCTGGGAAATCACAACGCTCTCATCCTTTGGACTAATTGGTCACTGGATTGACAAGGAGCCAGCCCTGTTTGGATCAGTGAAGGCGCTCATGCTAACAGGCTTCGGAGGACTAGTCATGGCTGTTGGACTGTTCCTCCTGATGTTTGCAACACACACGAACCTCATAAGCCTAGCACTGGCAAGACTCAGCGCAGCACCACCACTCCTCGTAAGTCTCGCAGCTGCACTGATATTCATTGGAATAATGGCGAAGTCTGCACAGTTCCCATTCTTCACATGGCTGCCTGATGCAATGGAAGCACCAACTCCAGTCAGCGCATTCCTACATAGTGCAGCAATGGTCAAGGCTGGAGTATACCTCTACGCGAGATTCATCCCACTCTTTGCACAGAACCTGTACCTCGCATGTGGAACCCTCGTGATATTCGCCGTAACAGCGATGATAGGAGCAATGTATGCCGTCATTGAGAGAAACGCAAAGAGGGTACTCGCATACTCCACAGTTAGCCAGCTAGGCTACATCCTGAGCGCATTTGCACTCGCGAGCATATTCGCAGCACTTGCAAGAATCTACACAGGCATGGCAACTCTACTGTACGAGCTTGCTGGATTTGCCATGATTGCAGGAATGCTACACTTGCTGAATCACGCAATCTTCAAGGCAGCCCTCTTCCTCGCGACAGGTGCAGTCGAACATGAGATGGGTACGCGTGACCTAGACGAGCTCGGTGGACTAATACGTCACATGCCTCTACTATCAATAGGCTTCACCATCTGCGTGCTTGGACTCGTAGGTGTGCCTCTCTTCAACGGCTTCATAAGCAAGTGGATGATCTACCAGTCACTCATTGGCGGAATCCTGACAAACACTAACGTAACACTGCTACTAATAATCTGTCTCGCAATACTACTGTTCGGCACTGCACTAACAGCAGCATATGGCCTCAGAATGATCTACGGCATATTCTTCGGACTACCACCAAGAAGGTACGTACACGCACATGACCCACCACTATCAATGCTAGTTCCAATACTCATAATGGCAACAGGTGTCCTACTACTAGGCATCTGGCCAAACGTTGCTATAGCACTATTCAACCTACAGCCACTGCCATACCCAACAGCACTGACACACATAGTGAACATACTGATCATACCAGTACCCAAGGTCGTTGCAACAGTGACAGGGCCAGCAATATCAATGATTTTCGTAGCAATACTGCTAGGTATTGCACTACTAATAGGCTTTGCAGGCTTCCTCGGAAGAACAAGAGTAAGAATAGTGCCAGAGCCATTCATCGGAGGCGAGAGTCTAGATGTCGTAATTCACGAAGGAGTTCCAAGAGCAAAGATAAGGTCAGAATCATTCTTCCTAGAAGTAGCCGAGGTCTTCAGAAAAGTCAGGAGAAGAATAAACCCAGATGCAGCATACATGGCAATTGCCAAGGCATTTGATGCAGTATCACTAGGCTTGAGATACCTCGAGGCAGGACACTTGATACTGTACCTGTGCCTAATAATAATTGGTGTGCTAATACTCCTTGCAGTAATCTAACATTCGGTTCCCTCCTTCTTACAAAACCTTCTTTCTGGAACTCCGTACTCTTTTTGAACCTCCTTACATCTACATATTCATAATGAGCAGTCTTGCACGTTACTTACCTCCCTTCGTCACAATAGAGAAAGATAAACCCCAGCTAATGGCTGTGTGTCCTCGAGAAAAGATTCGAGAAGCTGTGGAGCACATGGTTAAGCAGAATTTCCGCTTTGTCACGATGACAGGATATGATGATGGTCAGAATCTTGTGGTAATATACCACTTTGCGTTTCACCCTGGTCAGAACGTTCCTGAAAAGGGTACGATACACCTGAAAGTTGTTGTACCAAAGTCAGATCCAAAGATACCGACGGTAAGTGATATTCTGCCTCCTGCTTTTCTCTATGAGCGAGAGATCTGGGAGTTTCTTGGAGTTGTCTTTGAGGGTCATCCAAGACTAGAGCATCTGTTCTTAACAGAAGACTATCCAAAGCATCCTCTGAGAAAATCGTGAAGAAGACACTTACATTATTCAATATTTGACAAGTGTTATATTCGACAACTGTCAAACTAACAATCTGCCAGTATTACTATCTTCATAACTAACTACTACCAGACTCATTAACAACATTAGTGTAAACCTTTAAACAGTGCTCCCTGACATTATTTTCAGGGAACTTAGAGTATGAGCTCCATAATTCCAGTAGGCCCCTACCATCCTGCGCTTCACGAGCCATTAATGATAAAGCTCTTCGTCGAGGGAGAGCAGGTCGTAGATGTTGATCTTCGTCTTGGCCATGTTCACCGAGGAATTGAATGGCTAGGAGAGCGCAGGACATGGATACAGATTCCATATCTTGCTGAGAGAATCTGCGGCATCTGTGGAGACGTGCATAGACGAACCTACATCTCTGCCGTAGAAAAGCTCCTAGAAATTGAGCCTCCGCCACGTGCACAGTACATCAGGACGATCATGCTTGAGCTAGAGAGAATACACAGTCATCTCCTGATAATTGCTGCACTATTTCATGCAATAGGGTTCGACGCGTGGTTCATGCAGATAATGGCCATACGTGAGAAAGTCATGGACCTCTGCGAGCTCATCAGCGGCAACAGGAAGCACTACGCAATGTCAGTAATTGGTGGAGTTAGAAGAGACATACCAGATGAGCTCAAGCCCAAGATTCTACGTGTAGTTCGCGAAGTTAGAGAGTACACGCAGAAGGTCATAATTCCCGTCATGGAGACTGACAAGACGTACCTTGCAAGGATGAGGGATGTCTCCAAGATTGACTATGGCACAGCGTTCAAGTACCATCTAGTTGGGCCGACCGTGCGTGCATCAGGAGTGTACACTGACATCAGGTATGACGAGCCATACGAAGCCTATCCTGAGGTTGACTGGGAGGTCATAGTACACAAGGATGGTGATAACTGGGCAAGAATGTACGTTAGAGCACTTGAAACAATAGTGTCATGTGACATAATTGAGCAGTGCCTAGAGAAGATGCCGAGCGGCGACATAATTCATCCAAAGGCTAAGCCATGGCTTAGAATGCCGCCGAAAGTTCCTGAAGGTGAGGTAATGTCGAGATCGGAGGCTCCACGTGGAGAAGTTGTGCACTTCATCAAGAGCACGGGAGGAGACAGGCCAGCAAGATGGAGAGTCAGGACTCCAACATATGCGAACCTTGCCGGAATTAAGCCTCTGCTTGTTGGATGTCACGTAGCTGATGTTCCAGTATCGTACACGACCATAGACCCATGCCTGTCCTGTACTAACAGAATAGAGATAGTTGACGTCAGGACAGGAAAAGTCACGGTAGTGACTGATGCTCAGCTCAGGATGTTGTCAAGAAAGTACACTAAGAATCTTGTGCCACGTGTCAGGTAGTCTTCTCGGTATACTTCTTCGTAATAAATAGTACGCAACTCTTTAATACAAAATCACGTAGATACTTCTTTATAACTCTCGAGACTATATATTCACGTGACAACTACAGCCTTAACATACGCCTTAATAGGACTACTGACAGCTTGCTTGTTTATCTATATAGCATCGCGCCACCTGTTACTATCAGCAATATTTGGAACAGCCACAATGGCATTCTACCTAGCAGCCTATGTTGCACAGACAGGAATGGAGGTCACTGCTACGCTAATTGCAGCATCCGTAATCTACTACGCAGCATTCTTCATAATGACCGTGATGCTGGGCACGAGTCTAGGAATGAGAGAAGAGCCAGCTCGAATGAACTCTGTCTTCGTTGCTCTTCTCACGATGATCGTGTTCTACTCCGTGTACTTCATATCGAAGACCTTGCCCTTACCTGGTGGTGATCTTGCTCTCGCTTCTGCAATATCGATAATTTTCGCACTCCTGCTTGAACGAGACATTGTCAAGATGGGTCTCGACTTGCTCATGGGCATAAACTTCCTGCACATGTACGTGCCTGAGGTGTTTGAGCCAATAACATCAGCTGTGACATTTGCCTGTATTGTCACTGTAGGAGTGATAGTTTACTATGCGTACAAGGAGTTTGGTACAAAAAATATTGACGCACTAATGAAGCTGAGGTACTAGGGTGAGACCATGATCGTCGAGACTCTAATCGCACTAGCAGTAGTAACAACAATACTGTCAGCTGGCCTAGCTGCGCTGAGATACAAGGCAGGTGCAGCAGCTGTAGCTGGTGGAGCACTGTTTGGTCTATGCTACTCGTTTGGGCTCATCTGGCTAACATACGTGAAGAAGATGAGCCTAGTATGGAGTCTCGGACCACTCGAGTTCGTGATAAATCCATTGACTGCATTCTTCACGCTGACAGTCTTCATAATTGGATTTGCTGCTGCGCTCTACGCTGTTGACATAGAGCCTAAGAGAAATGCAGCAGCACTACCACCATTCTTATCATCCTTCATCTTCACTGTTGCACTGCTTGGACTAAGCGGAAACGTACTGACTGCCTGTATCTTCGTCGAGCTTCAGGCACTGTCTATCATATACACACTAATTGCAGGTGAAGAGTACGCAAGCGAGGCTGCAGTGAAGTACCTGTACATGACATTTCTAGGCACAATGTTTGAGCTACTTGGTCTTGGACTACTCTTCAAGGCCGTGGTACCAGCAGCAATGGTAATCGTCACAGGTCTTGCACTGTTCTCAATAGGTCTACTACTGAAGGTAGGCGTCGTGCCACTTCACGCATGGCTACCTGATGTACACGCTAGAGCACACACATCAGCAAGCGCTGTCCTGTCAAGCGTCGCAGTAGCTAGTGGATATGTTGCACTAATGAACATACTACTAGCACACTACAGCAGCATGATCACAGCAGGTACACTAGCCCCATATGGATACGTAATACTTGGATATGGAATAGCAAGCATGCTATATGGCTCGCTCTGTGCAGTATCACAGCCTGATGTTAAGAGAGCACTAGCATACTCAACAATTGGTCACATGGGCTTTGCATCAATACCACTTGGAATAGGTCTAGTAACAGCACCACTTCTACACTCTCTGACCGCAATTGAGATGCTGTTTGCTGTGTCACTACTGTACCTAGTAGTACACGCACTTGGAAAGTCACTGCTCTTCCTAGCAGGTGGACTACCAGTTGCACTATATGGAGTACACGAGTACACACACCTCGGCGGACTCTTCAGAAGACACAAAGTAGCCACATGGACATTCCTAGGAGGAGCACTGACACTTGCAGGTCTTCCACCACTACCAGGATTCTTCGCAAAGCTGCTAGTTATACTGACTGCAGTTGATCTAGCACTCAAACTTGGACCATACCTAGGTGGAGCAGTAGTCGCACTCGTGATTGGAGCAGCAATAATCACACCAGCCTACGCAATTAGGAGACTATGGCACAGAACATTCCTAGGAGAAGCACGTGACACAGAACTTCCAGAGACACCAAAGACCTATCTAGCAAATGCAGCCTGCATAATACTACTACTAGCACTCATCGTGCTAGGAACAGCACCTGTAGTACTTGCACTACCTCACATACTAATACCACCACTACCTAAGTAAGAAAGACTATCCATAACATAAATCTCGAACAATCTCTCTAACTATATTCACACATCTTTCCACACCCTTCTTAACTTCCTCACTTAACTCACAATTCTCCTCTAAACATAATTCAAGATTCTCCACAACTATTCCTACAAAGACACATCTCACACTATGTCCAACAAGGTAGCTTATAAGCTGAGAAACAGTCTTTATAGATAACTTATGTGTTAATGCAGTATCTTGAAGACTCTCACATTCTACAACATTATCAATAACAATGACCGAGCCAGATCTCAAATTTTCTTCATGTCCTACAACTCGAACAGCATCTACAAAAATGACAACATCAGGATTATTCCTTGTAATAAGACCAAGACAACGCTCCAGACCAGTCTCGCACTCTACAATACTCACATTACAGATACCTAACTTTTCAGGAAGTGTCTGTTGTAAATTTCTACAAACGATAAGGCCAGCTCTATCATCACGATACCATTCGCTACCTGTGCATGCAATAACGATATTCATGCTATTCTCCTAAATGCGCGTTAGATAGCGAGAATTTAGGAACTAAGAAACATTGAGAAAAAGAAGAGAGCTATGAAGAAGGGGGAGAGTTGAGGAATAGTGTGAATTAGTGTGCTTTTAGTAGCGCTTGCCTCCGTATATTCTGAATATTATCTCCTTGAATAGTTCGTATTCTTCTGTTTCTGTTAGTTCCTTCTTTCCAAACTTTAGTAGTGCTGTTAGTTCATTTAGTCTCTCTAGCATTATTCTCTTTTCTATTGATGCTATTAGTAGTCTTGTTGGTATGACTGCGTCTGGGTTTACGCTTACGTAATCTATGCCTGCGCGTACGAGGAACTCCACTATGTCTGGATAGACTGATGGTGCTTGTCCGCAGATACCCACTGTCTTTCCTAGCTTGTGTGCTTTCCTAATTATCTCGTACATTGCCTTTAGTACAGGTAGCTCACGCTCATCGAAGTATCTTGGGTTCTCTCTCACAAGAATCTCGTTGTCTCTGTCAACGCCCATCACTAGCTGTGTCAGATCGTTGCTGCCTATTGAGAAGCCGTCGACATACTCTGCGAACTCTTCGACAAGTATTGCAATGCTTGGAACTTCTGCCATGGCTATGACCTTGAAGTCTCTGCCTCTTACGAGACCCTCCTCCTCAAGCATCTTGTTGAATGCCTCAAGCTCCCATGGAGCTCTTACGAATGGTACCATGACGTGGACATTCTTGAGGCCCATCTCATCTCTGACCTTCTTGACTGCCCTGAGCTCTAGTCTGAACGCCTTCTCGTATCTTGGACTAATGTATCTTGAGACTCCTCTCCATCCAAGCATTGGGTTCCTCTCAACTGGCTCAAACTTCTCGCCGCCGACTAGCTGCCTGTACTCGTTGGACTTGAAGTCACTGAATCGCACTATGACAGGTCTTGGGTAGATTGCTGCAGCTACCTGCGCGATTGCGTCTGCTAGCATGTTGACGAACTTGTCCTCCTTGCCAATGCTAATTAGGTAGAGTGGGTGCTCCTTGATTACGCTGCTGATGGTGAACTCTATTCTCATGAGGCCAATACCGTCGAATGGCAGATCCTTGTACTCGTGAATCTTGTCAGGTACTCCAAGGTTCATGTATACTCCTGTGCCTGTCCTGATGGATCTGTATATGTGTAGTATAATCTCCTTTGGCGCAGCAGCCGCTGCTGCAGGTGCTGCAGCCTCTTCCTTCTTCTCCTCGACCTTGACAGCTCCCTCGTAGACTACTCCTCTCGAGCCATCTACAGTGTATACCTCACCATCCTTGAGTACCTGTGTTGCGTTACCTGTACCAACAACAGCTGGAATTCCAAGCTCTCTCGAGACTATTGCAGCATGTGAAGTCATTCCACCCTCGTCTGTTACAATTGCTGCAGCAATCCTCATGTATGGTACCCAGTCAGGATCAGTCATCTTTGTGACAAGTATGTCACCTGGCTGCATCTTCTTGGCAGCTTCCTCAACACTGAGACAGATCTTGACTCTTCCTGTTGCTACGCCTGGACTTGCTGGAAGTCCTCGCACAACAATCTTAGCCTCAGCTGCCGATACCTCCTTCACAGCCTTCTTCTCCTCTGCCTTTCTGCTCCAGTACGTCTCGTATCTTGCCTGTGTTATGAAGATGTTATTTGGAAATGGCAAGTCAGCATCTATTGCCCACTCAATGTCCATTGGATGATTATAGTGCTGCTCAAGCTTGAGACCGTACTCAGCAAGCTTGAGAGCCTCCTCATCCGTTATGCTCATGGCATTTGCCTTATCAGGAGGAAGCTCAATCTCCTTTGTCAGACCTTTCTCATCACGTACAACCGCTATCCTCTTAGTCGATACCTTCTTCTCGATAATTCTCATTGTCTTCTTATCGATAATTACCTCGTCAGGAGTGATCTTGCCACTTACTATACCTTCGCCAAGTCCCCATACTGACTCTATAACTATCTTGTCTCTGTCACCCGTGACTGGGTGTAGTGTAAACATTACTCCTGCTGATCTAGCATTAATGAGCTTCTGCACAACTACGGACATGAATGTCTTGTCATGTGGAATATTGTGAGAATCTCGGTAAGCTATTGCACGTGCAGTGAAGAGACTTGACCAGATCTTCTTAACGTAGAACACGACCTGATCCTCACCACGCACGTTCAGGTACGTGTCCTGCTGACCTGCGAAGCTTGCCTCTGGGATATCCTCAGCTGTAGCACTCGAACGTACAGCAACTGGAACATTCTCAATTCCTACACGTCTACAGAGCTCCCTGTATGCTTGCCTAATCTCACTCTCAATCTCGGGAGGCATTGGAGTGCTCTCAATGAGCTCCCTGATCTTCTTAGACGCGTTCTCGTACTCCTCAGGCTTTCTCTCCTTAATTTCCTGTCGAAGAATCTCGAAGATCTTATCCTTGATACCTGCCTTCTCTATGAAATACCTGTACGCCTCAGCCGTTACGACAAAGCCTGGAGGAACAGGAATTCCAATCTTTATCATCTCGCCCAGATTAGCGGCCTTTCCACCTACGAGGTTATGCATGGACTTATCGACTTCCTCTAGCCACTTTACGAAGCGAAACGTAGTTACGAGGGAAGGGGCAGATGCCACGTGTACATGTGGCATGTATTAACCTTTTAAACATTTTTCACGAGAGACTTTATACCTAGCAGAAATCACCTACGTTACTTTACTTAATCTATCAAAATTTAGACATTTGTAGAATAATGAAAACAAAGACCGACGTAGGAGGTGTAGAAGAACTAAAAAGAGATAGAGACAGAGCACGTATTTAGATGATGAGATGAACCCTGAATGACTTGGTGATTAGGCCTGGCGCAACTGACTACTCCTACCTTATCTACCTGGCACGAGAGGTACCTCTACAGAACCTTCTCTAGATCTGCTTGATCTCTCCTTAAGTAACAGATCGCGTATTGCTACTCTAATTGCCTCGCTTCTATTTGGAAATCTTCCCTCCTGCACAAGTCTATCAAGCTCATCAAGCATCTGCTTTGGAATATGTACAGATATTAGCACCATCTTCTCTTTACCTTTGTTTTCTCTGTTTCTGTTTACGTTAGACACGGACATAGTTTCTCTACACGTCTTTAAAGAATTGTCCTATTCCTGAACCAACTACAACGCCAATCCTGAGAGTTCAATGAACTAACCAATCAAAGAGCCTCAACTAGCTCGAAATAGAAACAGGTAAGTCAGAACTTCGCAATCTTCAGTAACTACATCTACAACTATTTATAAGCTATTACGCCTGTGTGTAAGGTGTATATACAGTTTGCATTTTCACTTTCAGGAAGAGGATTTAACACTCTTCAGGAAATATCTAGAAAAAAGAACTTGACTTTATGGTAAGTACAGCATCTTAAGTATATTAAATGGACTAACAAATAAGCTAATGATGCTAAAAATGAAAAATGTAAGAAAGTCAGAATAAGTTCTAGTATCGCTAAGCGAGGTTCTTGTGATGTTTAAGCTTTGAGTTTTTATTTTACTTCTTTCCTACTACTGCCTCGTCCTTAATTGATTCGAATACGCTTCTTCTGTAGTATCTCTTTGTCATGTCAGGTGGTACTAGTGTTAGCTCGTCTTCTGGCAGTATGCTCAGTACTTCCCATGCTAGGTCTAGTGTCTGCTCGAATGTTCTTCTCTCATAGAAGCCCTGCGATAGGAACTTCCTCTCGAATGCGTCTGCGAATCTTAGGTATCTTCTCTCTCTCCAGCCTAGGTTCGACTCTCCTACTAGTATTGCTAGCTTTCTAATCTCGACAGCCTTTGCGTATGCTGCGACTAGCTGGTTACCGACGTACTTGTGGTCTTCTCTTGTCTTGCCTTCTCCTACTGCGTCCTTCATGAGTCTTGATAGGCTTGCTACTCCTACGAACTCTCCTACTACGTCAATTGGTGGGTAAATGCCCTTGCCCCACAGTGCTCTGCTCAGGATGATCTGGCCCTCGGTAATGTAGCCTGATAGGTCAGGTATTGGGTGTGTGATGTCGTCGTGAGGCATCGTTAGGATTGGGAACTGTGTTAGGCTGCCCTTCTTGCCGACTACCTTTCCACATCTCTCGTATATTGTTGCTAGGTCTGTGTACATGTAGCCTGGGTAGCCTCTTCTTCCTGGTAGCTCTCCCTTACTGCTTGATAGCTCTCTTAGACCCTCACAGTAGTTCGTCATGTCTGTCAGGATAGCCAGCACGTGATAGCCCTTCTCCCATGCCAGGTACTCAGCTATTGTTAGACCTACTCTTGGCGCTAGGATTCTCTCTGCAATTGGGTCATTTGCTAGGTTCAGGACTACTACTAGCCTTCTCAGAGCTCCAGTCTTCTTGAACTCATTCAGGAAGAACAGAGCCTCCTCCATCTTGAGACCAATTCCGACGAATACGATGACGAAGTCCTCCTCCTTTCCTGGGACTGTTGCTTGTCTAGCTACCTGAGCAGCTACTAGGTTGTGTGGTAGTCCTGAACCAGAGAAGATTGGCAGCTTCTGGCCGCGCACCATTGTGAACATTGCATCGATGCCGCTGATTCCTGTCTCGATTGGCTCGTTTGGTGGAATTCTGGTGTATGGGTTCAGTGGCTCACCCATGACGTCTCTGTAGTCCTCAGCTGGTGGCAGTGGCATTCCATCTCTTGGCGCTCCCTTTCCATCTAGGACTCTTCCAATGAGTTCTTCAGAGACTGGAATCTTCAGAGTCTCTCCGTAGAATCTTACTGTACTTCCGAGAGCTGGTAGACCCAGAGTGCCTGTCAGGACTTGGGCTACTGCGAAGTTCTCACCTACCTCGACTACCTGGACTGTTCTTGGCACTCCGTCAGGACCAATGACTACGCCGATCTCGCCGTATGCTACTCCTCTCGTTCTTTCGATAATGATCAGTGGTCCCTTGACCTCTCTTACAGTTGTGTACTCTGATATACCCTTAACTAGGGGTGTCTCAACTAACTTAGACAGACTAGACCCCCAGACGGGGTTCGGTTTCCTATCTTTTAAACTTTTACAATAGTGCACATAGCCACGAGATGCGTCTCAAGGATCTTGTCAAAGATAAGATACCTCCAGAACTACACCAACTGATACCTACAAGTTTCGACATTGTAGGATCTCGTCAGGGAGCTGTCGCCATCGTGGAGATACCTGAAGAACTTGAGCCATACAAGCACATCATAGCAGAAGCAATAATGAAGATGAACAAGCACGTTCGCGCCGTTCTGAGACGAGTTGGTGGTCGAAAAGGTGCCTACAGGCTATACGACTACGAGGTGCTTATTCCAGGACCAACAGAGGTTATTCATAAGGAGCACGGTTACCTGATAAAGGTAGATCCTGTAAAAGTGTACTTCTCACCTCGAGATCACTCAGATAGAATCGATATTGCACAACAGGTAGAGCCAGGAGAGGCAGTACTCTACCTTTTCGCAGGTGTTGGTCCTTACGCAATTGCGATATGTAAGATACAGCCCGCGGTTCGCATCATACATGCAGTTGAACTAAACCCTGTAGCTGTGAACTACATGATTGAGAATGTTAGAATAAACAAGTTAAAAGGAAAAATTGTTCCAATAGAGGGAGATGCTAGAGTAGTATCAAAACACTTCTATTACAAATCTGATAGAGTTATAATGACTCTCCCACTAGGTGCACATGAATATCTAGAAGATGGACTCCTATGTATATCAAGGAGAGGTGGAATAGTACATTTCTATCATATTGGAAAGGAGCCGGACATATTTGGTGAAGCAGAGAAAATAGTTTACGAAACTGCGCAGAGAGTTAAGCGTGAAGTTGAGATAATTAGGAGGAAAATTGTTAGAGATTATGCACCTCGAATGTACAAGATTAGACTTGATATATATGTAAAGTAGAGGCCTACAGGAATCTTGGCATTTCTCTTCGCTCTGACTCTCTTGGTGCGTGCGCCATCTTGTGCTCGAAGTATAACTTCAGTATCTCAGGCACAGTTGGCTCACTTGATATCTTCTTCAGTAGTTCCGTGTACTTTGACGTGTGGTCTATGTCCAGCTTCACAAAGTCTATGACTATTTTCCTGAGCCTCTCTTCAAGTTCCTTAAGCATCTCTAGCGGCATAATTGATGTTATTACTGGGTTATTGAGCCAGGACTCAAAGTCCTTCAATGTGCGCTCTATATACATCAGCATTGCCTGAGCTGAATAGAGTAGCGATAATCTATCGTCGGTATTGGATATGTACTGTCCAAATTTCTCAAGCTCACTTACAAAGCGTTTCTGGTCTGAGACCCACCTCTCCAGTCTCTTTATGAGACCGTCAATATGCTCCTTGATGAGTCGAACCTTGGGATCTTCAATAAAGCTCATGCCCATTACTGCTACTAGTCCACGTACGCACTATTAAAGCCTTTTGTAACTGCTCGATGAACGTTCTTTATAGAAACAACATATACTAACTAGTGGACACTTGTTGCAAATTGGTTTCAATGCTTTACACAATGTCCTCCCATGCATTATCAGGACTAGGTGAGCTTCAGCAAGACCTCGCCAATCACCATCGTAGCAGGACAGAAATATCGAGCTAATCTCATCGTAGTCACCCCTTCTGGAGAGACCGAGCCTGACGCATATACGCCTAATGTGCGTATCTACAGGAAACGTTGGAACCATGCGCTTAAATAACAGAAACACGTCAACCGTCTTCTTTCCAAGACCCTTTATATTCATTAAGAAATTCCTAACCTCTTCAACGGGAGCTTTGCTCAAAAAATCTTCACCGACCTTAATGAGAGCACTTGCAAGATTCATTATAGTTTCGCACTTTCTCTTATACATACCTGATACTCTTATGCATCTAATTATGACCTCCTCACCTGCTGAGAGAACTGTCGCAGGAGTAAGTGGACGACCAAGCTCATTTACAAGATTCCAAAACGCCCTCTCGGCTAGTTCATCATTTGTATTTTGACTAAGTATTGAAAGGACTAGAAACTCGAAACAGGTTAATTCTTTACTATATTTCACGACTTTACAATTCTCAATATCGAAATTGTAGAACGTTACTAACTTATCAATAATAGTTCTCAGGTCTAACCTCAGCATAGCACTGCTACAGTAAGCAACAGAGCTACAAGAGGTACAAGAATTACTAAAGCAGCAATTTTTCGATAGTTCCTTATACAGTTCAGCAACTTCTCTTTAACATACTCAAATCCTTCCTCACTAAATACCTTCGGGTTGATTACTACGCGCTTATATGTAATCCTCTTCACTTCTCGAAGATCAGACAATAGCTCTGGAATATGCTTATCAAGTAATGATATTATCTTTTCAGGATCCGTGTACTCTCCAAGTACTGTGTAGCCTCTGCCACTGACAAATTTCACAAGTTCGTGATCATCCATTGTTAGAACTTCGACATAATCTACATTATATTTCTCTCTTAGGTGTTTAATGAGAATGTTCCTAAGGTCTCTTTTCATATTATTACTATCGAATATCACTAGTAACGTTGTGATCTGTCTCTCATGATCAACGTATCTCAGTGCAAGCATATGTATGCCAAGTGGGCCAATTTCAGGTATTATTGCTTCCTGTTGTGAAATAACGCGCCAAGAGGCTAGTATTCTGCATCTTCTTACACAAGGCTGGCACAGCTTTCTTGTTATAGATACTAGCTCTCTTATCTCGTCTTCTGTCCATGCAGAATCTCCTTCATATGAATTTTGTGCGTCTACAAATATTATTGGGCCTCGCTTCATAATTATTCTCTGCATGACTCTTCTGTAGACTCGTAGTGGAATATCATCTGAAGCATTTACAAGTCTCGAAATTATTAGAAATGAGACGTTGCCAATCGGTATTTTCAGAACATCTACAAGCTTTCCACAAATTCTCTGAGGAGGACACGATCTTGAGTCAGTGCTCGTGCCTACACTTTCAGGTAGCTGTACGACTCTCTTAGCTTCTTTAACGCACTGTTCAAGTACATGATCTCGACTTTCTCTACCAACAACATCTAGCTCATGACTTCCGACTCCGTGCATGTACAGGACGTCAATGTTTGTCTCATTCCTGATGAGGTTTATCAGATCGTGCAAAAGTCTAGAACCCTCAGTCCCACTTATGGGGCCAAAGTGTAGATAGGGCACAAGTATGAGGACCTTTTTCGAGTCTTCTCTCTCGAGCAGTAGCATGTGAACATAGGTCTTAACTTTCCTGCATATCTTCAGAAGAGCATTTTCGAAAGAGTATACTCTATCTCCGAATGCCTCAAGCATTGAGCGCAGAAGCTCTAGCATGTAGCTTGAGCTAAGTTTCTCAACATACCTCACCATCACGTTTATACTTAGGAAAGATGTAGCATACACAACAGAGTCTGTTATTAAATAGAAGTTAAATGAAACCCCCGTAACAAGGGATGCTAAGTACTGAGAAGGAAGTATAGAAGCTAACAAACCAACTATTTTCAGGGCTCTTCTTAAGTTATCTTCATTCTTTGACGATATCTGAAATACGCTTAAGTGAACTCCAGTAAACGCGAGTACGGATACTATAGCAATTAACTTTCGAAAAATTAAAGTTAGAATAAAATCACCTAAGGAACCTAGCGAAGCTGTTGATATTGATAGCGAAGATGCAAATTTAGATCTTCCAAAGCCATTTGATAGTAACAACCTATAGCAGAGAAATAGGAGACCAGCGTAGAGACTGTATAGTAGAGGAAGAACTACTGTTAAGAATACGCTACGTGTTAGTAAATATATCATTGCAGGATATATCGTTACAAACATGTAAGACGAGACTATCCTAATTACTCGATACTTCTCGCTCAGTATCAGGCTGTAGCCACGCTCAAAGATTCTGCTCATTTTCTAGGTATTGGACTTGTGGAACCTGAGACAGTATTAATTAGTTACTATCTCATGCGTGCTAAATGCTGCCTCAACATTCTCCTAATGCCTACATTCGTATGTCTGAAGTATTCCATGGCCTTATTGTACATTGGAACTTTGAACACAAGTACATGATCTATTTCGTAGCCGTAGAGAGCAACATAGCCAGCATATATTAGTAACCTTCTATTGAGTAAGCTCATCAATGTCTTTCTGTATGTTATTCTATCAGCACGCTCTCTAGATAAGTGTACTAGTACTATTTTATCAAATCCGTACTCAACATACTTAAGAATTGATGATAAGCCTCTATGAAGTGTCTTATCGATGTCAACGAACTTATGTGCTATAACATCTCTGCTAGTTATTATAACTAAGTCGACGGGTGTATCTAACACAACAGGAATAATGCTTGGTATATGTCTGAGATTCTCTATATATGTTATGAACTCTCCGAAGAAGTACCTTATATTATCCTTAGCAGCTTCTGCATAGAGCTCCTGTATCGATTTGTAACTATCTATCATGTAGACTTTACCAAACCTAAGCTTCAGCTCGACTGATGGTACGTCAAGACCCATAATGAACAGTTCATCAATTTTCTTCTCCATGTAGGCTTCTTCAGGTAGTATTATTGCAACATCAGAGTAGCAGAAGAGACCGGGCAGGTACACGTAGCGTCCTCTCCTATAGCACAATTCCCTGGCCTCTAGTTCTGCCAGTACTTGCTTAAGATCTACTATACTCTTAGAGCCTCGGTACGTTCCTAGATCAAGAATAACTGAGCCACTCGGCGTCAGGAAGCCCTTACATTCAACACCTACTATAGCACCTACCTGAAGCCAGTACGTTACAATGTTCTTTATGTCAGTCGGAAGTTCGGTAAGTTTCCTTAGCACAAATGTTGGGTCAAGCGCCGAGTCAACTATCTCAGCATCCTTCCTGTATGCTTGAACAAGATCGCTAGGAGACTCTTGAGAAAGTGCCTTAAGAATCAGTGCTAGCTCACTGTCATCGATGATGAGGGCTGAGCACATGAACGGTGATTGATTATGAGCAAGCTGACTCCTTCACAAGTTTTACTCTAACATCAGATAATGTCTCTAGAATATGTTTACATATTCCATGAGTCCTGAACTCTCTGCACTCACATCTGAATGTTAGAACAGCATTTCCTTTACCATGTTCTAGTGTAATTATGACCCGATACTTTCTTCCAGAGTCCTCAATGTAGGCCTCAGTGTAGGTGTACGAGCTGTCTCTAACGTACTCCACGATCTGGAGTCTGGTACCTAATTTCTCCATGGTCATGGTCTTTGAGGGTCTTTAGACGTATCTAGGCTAGTTATAAACCCTTCTTCGTGTAAAATAGCGAAAAATCTAGACCACGCACAGCAATTCTGTGCACTACTACTCCATTACAGCGCCCTTACTTGCAGGAAGCGCACGCTCAGCATATTTCTTTAGTACGCCACGCAGCTCCTTCTTAGGTGGACACCATCTTGCTCTTCGCTCTTCAAGCTCCTTCTTATCAACTTCTAAATCTATTTTCTTAGAATCCACATCTATTGTTATGTAGTCTCCATTTTCGACAAGTGCAATAGGCCCACCTGTCGCTGCTTCTGGACACACGTGACCAACCATTAGGCCACGTGTAGCTCCTGAGAATCTGCCATCTGTGACAAGAGCCACCTTCTCGCCCAGTCCCTGACCTACGATTGCTGCTGTTATTTGAAGCATCTCTCTCATTCCTGGCCCTCCTCTAGGTCCTTCATATCTTATCACAACGACCATGCCTTCCTCAATCTTGCCCTTGAGAACAGCCTCAACAGCCTCCTCCTCAGAGTTAAACACTACCGCGGGTCCTCTGAACTTTCTAATCTTCGTACCAGACATCTTGACGACAGCACCCTCAGGTGCGAGCGAGCCTCGGAGAATCACTAGTGCGCCTGACCTCATTATTGGGTCACTTACAGGACGTACGACCTCTCTATCGAGAGGTTCTGGCGCTTGTGTAATAATCTCTCCAATAGTCTTTAGTGATACTGTAAGTGCGTCACGATTAATCACGCCTACCTTATCTAGCTCTTTCATTAGTGCAGGAACACCGCCTGCTCTGTCAAGATCAACAACGTAATATGGTCCTCCCGGAGAGATTGGACTCAGATAGGGCACCTTCTCCTGAAGCCTATCAAAGTCATCTAGCGTTAAGTCAACCCTTGCCTCATGTGCAATTGCCAGAAGGTGAAGCACAGTGTTTGTAGACCCACCAAGTGCCAAATCGACAGCAATAGCGTTCAGGAAAGCTTCCTTTGTTAGAATCTTCCTAGCAGTTACTCCTGCCCTGACGAGATTTACTATTTGCCTACCTGCTTCTCGTGCAAAGTGTATACGTCTACTACACGTAGCTGGCACAGTTGAGCTGTAGGGTAAGGACATTCCCATGGCTTCTGCAAGAATGTTCATCGTGTTAGCAGTGTAGAGACCCGCACATGATCCAGGTCCAGGACAAGCTCTCTTCTCAAGCTCGTCAAGCTCCTCTAGTGTTATCTTACCTCGCGAGAAGGCACCAACAGCCTCGAACACGTCTTTTATGTCAACTCTTCTTCCTCTGAAGTACCCAGGCTCCATTGGGCCACCGTTAACGTATATTGCAGGTATGTCTAGTCTAGCAGCTGCCATGAGCATTCCGGGCACAACTTTGTCACAGTTACCAATCAGGACAATGCCATCAAGTCTGTGAGCCTCCACAACTATCTCAACGCTATCTGCAATCACTTCTCTACTAACAAGACTATACTTCATGCCTACATGACCCATCGCAATGCCGTCACACACAGCAATTGTGTCAAATACTACAGGTATACCACCTGCCTCTCGCACACCTTCCTTTACAGCCTCCACTATCTTCCTAAGGTGAACATGACCGGGAACAAGATCGTTACAGGAAGCAATTATTCCAATGAGAGGCTTCTCTGACTTTACATCTCGTTCTGAGAGACCAGCAGCGTACATTAATGCACGATGAGGTGCCCTATGGAATCCTTCGCGGACTTCGCTACTTCTTAGCACTCGGAGTGTGACGTCTCTGAGCATTAATGTATTATTTTGTGATCAGCTGCGTGAGTTCCCAATCATCTACTCAGCACTTAGGACCCTCATCATTCGATAAAACGTGAGCTAACGCTCATAATAATGTGAAGAAGAACGAGTAAAAAGCTTGTTTATGCAGATCCTGAAGAAAGTGTTAGATACCTAGTGCTGCTCTCAGTATTCCAAGATAGTCAACTGCCTCAAACTTTACCTCTCTCAGTGATGGTATCTCCATTATCAGGGGTTTAGTCATCTTTAGACGTAGTCTATTGAAGGCATCGCGAACCTGATTAACAACATCCGACGTGACAAGTATTACACCAAGATCTTCTCTCTCCTTAAGATCCTCGAGTAACTTCAGGAGTTCCTCTCCCTTCTCAACAATCATACCCTCAAAACCGAGTAGCCTAAATGTGTATATAGTGTACTTGTCGCCTAACACGATGACCTTAGCCATGTTCTCTCACGTGATGTAGAGCATTCATTTATTTAGTCTTACTACCATGGTTCGCGCTTTATTCCAAGCTTGTAAGCTACGAAGTTAGTGAAGTAATGCATTCCTACTGTGAGCACCACCATCAGGATGTAGACCATCACATCAGTAACATGTAGTACAAGATACATGTACAGCATTGGAAAAGCCATGAAGTCTAACTGATCGAGAATTGGCGCAGGAGCTCCTCTGGGGAGTCCAAGTCTCCTCTTTATAAAAGCCCCCAACATGTCGCCAAGCAGTGCAAGATTACACAATATGAACACGTCGAGAGGCCTAGGTATAACGTACACACGACATATATCAGGAAGTGCAAGTATTAGCATCGTGTAAATTATTAGAGATAGAGCATATCCTGAAAGGACACCGCCAACATAACCCTCAAACGTCTTTCCGTCTCCGAGAATTCTCTTTCCATCAATGAATGTCTTCCCAAAATCTATCGGATGAACATTCTTAACAATTTTTGAAATTACAGGTGGTGACCCATTTGCAATCCATTCAGGTAAAATAAGTAGAATCGTCTGTACGAGCGAGCTATACGTTATCGACATTTGTTTAATGAATTACTTCTCAACTTCGTGAGATTTCAGAATGTGCACTAGTACAGATTTCTTACTTGTAAACTCTCTTCCACACACCGTGCAGTACCAGACCCACATACCGTTCCTGAGCTCTGCTACTGTCAGGTGCTCTCTTATGTGTCTCATAAAGTCACCCATGCTCTTCAGTTTCTCGCCACAGATATCACACACCACGGACTTACCACTAACTCTGCAGTGCTTAATCAGGTGAAGTGCAAACTTCGTAGCCTCAATTTCCTGTCCACACTTTGGACATTTTACCTTGCTTGGAGGAATCTTACACTGCTTAACCTGCTCCAGGACCTTGGCAGCATCCTCAGTCATCTCTCCACTAATTGGGCATAGCACGATCTTGGTAAGCTTCTGAACCTGTATCTGAGACATGTGTTCTGCGCTTCCTGCTAGATTTTATAAGCTTTGTACATAGCCATACGCATGCATGTTGCACTTGCAATGCCTAACTGGATAACTGGGATCGTCGGCTTGGTGAAGACTGAGAATGAGCAGAACTGTGAGAAAGCTTGTGAACTTATCTACTACACGTGCTATATTCCGGAATTTGATTTTGTTAAGATACCTATAGCTAAGCGAGGATGCACATTACGTGTATTAAAGGAGTGTATTAACAAGCAAATGTTTTCGATAAAACTCGTCTACGCGGATCCCTACAAGGCTGTTAATGAGTTATGTACAAGATATAGAATAAATAGACTACAAGTCATAGACTCGGCATACAAGGCCATACTCAAGTACCTTGTGAAAATCGGAGAAATTACGACCACGGACACTGTTATCGTAGATGAGGAACTGGGTCAGTATCTCTCAGCTTTGTTAGAAGTTCATCCGAACGTTACGTCCCGACCTGACTCAGCATGTGTTAAGGTAGCTAGACTTGTAGCATCTATTCCTGATGTTGCGAGTTTACTATCTTCAACTCGTGGTAAGCGCAGGTTCAGAATAGGGGTTGAGGAGATAGAAGTTGAGGTAGTTGATATTCACGATATGGTTCTCAGAGATGTTGAGGACCGTATTAAGGGTATACTATACGCAAACTAGGGGAGTAACCTACAGGAAGTACTTCGCACTATCGGAGTCTCCTCTTGTCCTGAATTTTCTCACTATTGAATCTACTTCGTAGGCCTTCTCGTAGGCTTCTGTGAGATCAATCTCGATGTCGGCAATTTTAACAGTCTTCTCTAGTAATAGTACGGAGCACCTCCAGTCTGGTATATTGTATCTTGCGAGAATTTCATAATAATCGAGGTAAGGTACGTGAGCCCAGAGACTTATTCCCCGTAGACCAATCTCGTGGCACTTCTGTATTAGAGGTGTGTAGAAACTGCAGGGTCCGGCATACTCGACTGTGTCTACTCCAAGATCTTTGAGATAGTCCACGTCCTCGACGTTGGATACTACTGCTGATACCTTTGCCTCGCTTGTATCGTCTAGCATGCTACCTAGTGTGAGAATGAGCTTTGCATCACACATGTCTGCTATCTTGAGTAGCTCGAGTATGAGCTTCTGCCACATTCTATGGGGCTCGTTTCCTCTTACTAGGAGAATGTTCTTTCCCTTAATGTTGACTTGCAGAATTTCGAATTTTGGAAAGGTCAACTGCTTAACTATGGCTTTCTGAACTCTCACAAATGGTCTCGAGACTGTGTAATTGAATAGCTCGTCACTCTCTGCCACGTAGACCTGCTCTCCACCATACTTCTGTGTTATGTACTCTGCACATGTTGATGCTGCCTTTCCAGCATCGAGCCAGCCCTCTAGTCCCATCAGCATTATCTCACAAGTTTCGAGCCTATCCTTGACCTGTCTCAGTATACTTGACATTGCTACCACTCGTACTAAATGACGAGTCTAGTATTTTTACTCCTGCAGCCTGATCCCAGCCTCCTCAAGCTTCGTAATAACGTGACTCAGACCGAGCCTTGTGAGAGTACTCTTTCTCGGAATTCCTCTCTCATCCCATCCCCTAACCTCATAGTAGAGGCTCAGGAGAGTCCTGTACTTGTCTAGGTCTATCTTTGAGCCAGCGAGTGGTCCCTGTCTCAGCGGCTCGCTTGTCCACCTATGTGGTGGGTACTCATATTCTGGATTCCAGCCTTTCCATTCTCTAACCCAGTAACACCTGATTAGGTTAAGTACACGCTCACCCACGGTCTCGAGATCTTGGAGCGAGTAGACTAGTCCTGTAGCAGCCTCGAGGAACTTAGGATAGTACTCTAGTGGTAAGCCTAGTTCAACCCATGGTAATCTGCACACGACAAGCGTCTCGAACATTCCACCACGAATATTCTGCATCTTCACGAGTGCAAGCACCTTCTCTTGACTAATCACGTCTCTTCCCATCTTGACTTCCTGCGAGATGAACCATGCATCTTTGTGATGTGCACCTATGCTAGACGTGGCATATGCTAAAGCCATGCCAGGCGCAGCATGGCAGTCATATGCAGTTACTTCAAGTCCCTTACAGTGCATGGCGCAGCGCCATGCGTCTCTTCCAATAATTTCAGCTGCCCTCTTCACACCCTCTGCCAAGATATTGCCAATACCCTTCCTGTACGCTATCCTGAATGTTAGCTCAATTGCCGCATCATAATTACCAAAGTGAAGGTCTAGACCATCAGTCTCATCTCTAGTCAATATTCCACGCTCATACAACTCCATTGCAAAGCCAATCACGTTACCTAGCGATATTGAGTCTAGACCAAGCTCATCGCTGAGCTTAGTCAAGTATGCTACTGCCAGCACATTATCAAC
>JAMOMD010000399.1 GCA_027068725.1 Thermoproteales archaeon
CTTGGCGATGGTGATTGCGCTCCTTACCTGCCATGGCAGTGCCTTCCTAGCGTAGTGGCTTGCTAGTCCTGTCTTTCTTACTTCTGCTCTACTGTGCTCAACGAATACAGTTGGGTACTGTGCTCCAGTTATGTTCCATGCTAGGACTGGCATAGTTCTCGTGTGGCTGTTCTCTGTGGGTTTTTTATTTGTGCTCTCATGTTCCGAGTATTGTCCTAAGCTCGTTAATTAGCCACTGTCGGCACTCTTCCTCGTCTTTGCAGTGTTGGAAGATTGCTATTCTCCTGCCGGCACGTATTGTGTATACTAGTGTGGCTGGTGGTAGGGCGTTTCTTAGTGCGTTCTCGATGTCTGTTGAGTAGACTCTTCTGCCGAAGAGCTGTCTTAGCTGTTTGTCTGCTCTTCGGGCGACCTCTAGTAGGTCTAGGTAGGGCTTGCCGTCTAGTCCTGTTCTGAAGACTTTCTCGTTCTCAACAATGTCAAGTATTGTGGAGAGTAGGGCAACTGCCCGCTCTATTCCTGGCTTCTCGCTGTCGAGCTTCTTGACGTAGCTTAGCACAGTCTCATAAGTTTCTTTGCCTGCTAGTTTCGCAATTGCTAGTATTGGGGAGTATGCTTGTACTGATCGTCCGGTTAGTCCTAGCTCCTGCGCGTTTGCTAGAATTTCCTCGTATGCTTGCCTTACCTTGTCGTGGTAGTGAATGTACGCGGAGTAGAGTGTGTCTACTATGTCTCTGTACTTTTTGGTGAATAGGTCTGGGTCTGGTATCTCGACTTTCTTGTCTGCTCTGGCTAGGACTATTCGTAGTCCTCTGCTTAGGGCGGCGGCGTTCTCTATTGCGCCTTCTGGATCTACGACTGCCTTTGGGCAGTAGAGGTTGTATGGTACTATTCTCTTTCCTGCGCCTACTGCTCTGCCTGATCTGTACCTCTTGTGGAAGCCTGCCCTGACCAGCACAAGTATGTGCCTTAGATGCTGTTGGTCTCGCTCCACCTCGTCAATGCCAAGTGTTGGCTTTGCCTGCTCGACCATCCTCATTATGTAGGCGGCGGTTGGGTCAACAAGCACGTGTGGTCTTGGAGAGAGAGCGAG
>JAMOMD010000400.1 GCA_027068725.1 Thermoproteales archaeon
AGTTTCATTGACAGGGAATGTTTAGGGTAAGGATTTTGTGAAAATTTTAGAAGGGTTAGCCGCGGACCGCCCGCATCTCCCCCGTGAGGCCCAAAGCCCGCCATGCTTGGCCGCTACACCACCCGGCTTCGCGTTCGTGAACCGTGTGGATACTAGGGGCTTAAATACCTTTCTCGAACTCTAGCTTGTGTGGCGCGTTACGTCATTCTAGAGGTGTATCCTCCTGAAATGGTTCAACGTGTCGTGAGTTCTGTAGTAGATCTAGCAAATAGGCTATTAGGTATACGCAGCATAAGAGGCTCAATAATACCTATAGAGTACCATAGGAACAGAGCAATAATACGCGTAACAACACGCTTCTTACCTTATCTGAGAGCAGCAGTCTTCATGCTTAGAAAGGTCGAGAATCACAATGTGCTTATTCTAACAATCAGAGTTACGGGTAGTGTTAGAAAAGCACGTGCACAAGCTCGCTCAATACCATTCATTATCTCTCAGTAGGTAGGAACTCCACGCTTGTAGAATACGTACGTTATATACTCTAACCATCGTTTTCTCATGCTTCTTGCAATTGTCTTATCTTCAAGTAGCACTGTAAGAAATGCCTCTAAATCAAGAGGTTGTCTAACATCCTCAATACGTGTAACAACATTTGTAACAATAACTACAAGATCCTCTATTCTCAGTGCTTCATGAAGAAGAATATCAAAGAGTTTCAGTTTCTTCGAATCCTGAAGTACATCACTGTTGACAAGTATCTCAAGCGCCTTTCCTTCCTGAGACATGATCTTCATCTGATCTTTCGATGGGGTAGAATCTCGCTCATGTGCGTATACTGTTATCATATCAACTTCAGGTAATCTAATCAATTTGTTTAAAATGAACCTATCTTCAGGACGTACAGCAATAATATCATACCTAGACAGTCTTCTTTCATATCTTCTTAATTCTCTACCTGGTACACATAACTTGGATAATACTAACATCCTATCGAGACTATCCTGAATCTTAGACACGTACTGCACTTCTTTATTCACGAGAGCAACAATGTCGTAGCCGATCTTTTCCATTAATTTCAATACTTCTAGCTCATTATCAATATGCTCAATGTGTAGACATAGGTTTGCTCGCTCAATTATTTTCACTATTCGCATTTCTGTAGACAGCGCTGCTCAATTATCTTAGCAAGTCCTTCCTTTATCGCTTTTCTCACTATTCTCGCCTTTATTCTAACAATATCATCGCTCTCATCATCTAGTACTAGCTGATCGTTTACGAGAGCTTGCTTGTTAACTCTAATGTAGAAATTTCCTGCTTTATCAAGTCTCTGCTCAATAGTTTTGACGAGTTCGTGAAAGTTCTTAAGTTTACAAGACACGTTCAGAAATACTCTTTCTGCAAGTGCTTCATTATCTATGAATATTTTTACTCTAATTATGGGGTTTCCAAAAGTTCCCCACAGAACTTCGAATATTATTGGTACATTATCTTCCTGAACTATGTTTCTCTTTATTGCATTCACTATCCTGTCTATTGACTCTGTTGCATGAACATATGTCTCAATCTCGATAAATCTTACGAGTTCTACAGTAGACATGGCTATCTAGCCAATCACTATGCGAAGAATCTCTCTAAATAAGTCCTGTGTACGTTCCTGCTTGTACATAGACAAGAGCTGTCTGAGCTGTCGCATCTTTTCCTCTGTTAAACCAAGCCTTGACCTAATAATCTGAGCCGTCTCGGATCCTCCCAGTACAAGTGCATTAAGAATCTGCGTCAGGTTCGTCCTTCTTCCAGAAGTCTCAAAACTACTTGTCTCAAAGTCTATTATGCAAGGCGTCAAGTCCTCTCTAACAATAACGTGCTCCCTAGGTCTTGAGAGCTCGTCGTGTACTAGACCAACCTGATCGAGTCTAAAGCACTGTTCGAGAAGGTTCTGCACAAGTTTCTTAATGTCCGAGTCCTGAGGATTAGCCCTAACCCACTCATCAAGTGTCTGTCCTCTAACATACTCCATCACAAGCACGTGTCTCGTGAATGTGTATAGTCGAGGACCAACACCCACAGAGTTTGCACATATGAGTGCACGTGCCTCATGCAGTAGATCTTGTCTAGATGCGTCTGGTCTCAGTATCTTACACACGCAGTCGTACATTCCAAGTAGGACTCCACGTACAACTACACTATTCTGCCCTTTCCCAACTACGTTAACGCCAGTGTAGAGCTGTACAGGACCCTCACTGCGCAGCTCTGTCACGCCAATTAGCTCGAGCTCATTCAGGATCTTCTGAACGTAGTCGCTGGACGCGTTGAAGGCCTTAAGTGCCTTCTCTAGAAGCTCTCTCACGTAAATGCAGAAAACTTCGCTAAGCTTTATCTCTCTGGATGATGTATAAGCAGGCCTCTGATAATGACCGTGATGAGAGCCTGGGCGCTGATAAGCTTCGTGAGATATGTAGTAGAGTTAGACAAGCCTACAGGTTCATTAGACTTCTAGAAGAGCCCTATAGTGAGTACTATTCTCGAGGAAGACTAAACAGTGAGGGAATGACACTGCTAATGAACATAATTAGAATCATAGCACCGTACCTACCCCGCGAGAAGACGCTACTTCACAACTGTCTTAAGGATAGAAGTTATGAGAACGTGGTCAAGTACCTGAGTATAATCAGGGAGAGACTTGAACACATGTGCAACTTTAGCAAAGATACTGAAGATAGGGAGACTCTGTGCACGTCACAGAGATTTACTAGCTGGCACCTGTGAAGAAAGAAAGTTCATTCACGAACTCTTAAGAGAACTCGATAATCCCCTACTCACATTTCATTTACATCCACTAACTGTAGTAACATGGAGAGAGAACTATGCCTATATAGAACTTGAAAACGAATCATTCCCAGCACTATTACTACCATACTCTAAAGGAGGCGTAGCCGAAGGCAAAATTGTCACAAAAATAGAAGAAACAAGCCCAGATTCTATACTCGTAACATACTTTCCAGAAGATGTAGATGATGCAAAGTTCATCACTGTTCAAGCATTATCGAGAGGTGTTGCAGGTATAGTATTTATTGATAGAGAGAATACGTTTAGAAGAATAGTTGTTTCGAAAAGACGCGACTACACAAGAAATTCTGACTCTACAATAAACATACCTATAGTATCAGTATCAAGACCAGTAGGCGAGACACTTCTAAAAAATGCCGGTAAAAGAATTCGAATTGTAGCTGAAGCACGTTACGAATACTCTATTGGCTACAATGTTGAAGTTATTGTAAGAGAAGGAGAAGAATACATTCTAATAACCTCACACTTTGATCATTGGCTATACTGCCTACTAGATAATTCCCTAGGCGTTGGTTTAGCAGCTGCCGCAATAGACTACCTGATGCTAGAGGACACGAACACAAGAATGGGAGTCAAGGTCCTGTTCTTTACGGCTGAAGAATTTGGTATACCAAACTTTGCAAGTCTCTACTGGACTTGGGGATCATATACATACGTCAAGTACCTGAACTCAAGACACATGCTAAATGATATTAAATTCGTAATTAATGTCGACGTTATTGGTAAAGAACCTAGAATTTACACAACAGAAGACTCCATGACTTACCTATCAGACATCTGTAATCTATACGACGTAGAATTTAGACATACAATACCCTATTTCGATAGTCTAAACTTTGAATTAGAGGGCGTACCAACTATAACAATATCCTGTCTAGAAAAAGTCTGGAATATATACCATAGTTTTAAAGAGAGCGAAGAAGCTGTAGATCAGGAAGCAGTAGCTAAATCATTTAACATTCTAACATATTCCTTAAGAAAGGTCTTGAGAGAAGAGTTTCCGTATGAAATATATATTGACTCTGTGAGAAGAATTCTCGAGAAACATGGAATATATATACGCAAGCAGAGAGATTATGAGACTTATAGATTGCTTAGAAAGGTTTTGTCAAAGCATGTTGTTGAGTATTGTAAAGATGAGGTTAATCTAAGGTTTGTTGAAAATCTTGTGCAGTATATGTACTCACTTCCTTATCGTGAGAAGTTGTTAGAGGTTCAGGAGCTTGGGAGTGGTACTACACTATTCGTTAGATCTAGTCCTGAAGATATGCGTGGCTCAATAATGTACTTACTTGAGGAGCTCAGGTATAGTCTCTATCGATAAGTTTTCTTAATATTCTTGATGAGTACTTAATTCCGTACCCATCTCTTATTATAGGAATGACTATTATGTGAAGTGGCGGTAATTTGCTTAGAAACCTTTTATCATTTATTTCAAATGCAGGCTCAAGAGTCTCAATGCTAACTGTTATGGCTTCCATCTCAGGATCTGACGCTGCTGAGCCATATCGATCATTTAGTATTTCAAATTTTACTTTCTCATCTCTTACAAGATCTTTTACGAGAAGTGCAAGATTTGTCAGTCTTTCCTCAAGTGGCTTGACGTTGTATGGTTTTGTTTTTCGTGCAAATTCGTCACTTGTGACAGCTATGACTATGTTCTCCGCACTTCGCATTGCTTCAGCTATGAGTCTCACATGTCCTGTATGTAGAGTATCGAATGTTCCTCCAAGACCTACTTTGCGGAAGAATTTTCGCGTCTGCACTTCCTGCTTATGTATGTTTAGTAGTCAGGTAAAAATACTTCAGCATGCTAGACAATGAAAGAACTTGGATGATGAGGGGTCAATGGGATGACTAGATGATTAAGGAAGAGACGAGCTGATAATTAAAATACTGCTCAAGCAGTAGATTATTGTACGTGAAAGGACGTGATGAGGGGTCTACAGCTGAGGACCGGTGATGGTCTAGGTGTGAGGCCGCTGCTGAGGCACAAGTAGTCTTAAGCTATTACCTGTGCCGTGAGTGATGAGTCGGGAATAGCGAGGACCTGATGACTGGGTCCACCGCTGCTGATAAAAAACCTTTTATAGTCTCTCGAAGTCACGGTAGCGAGCTATGCCGTTTAGTCATACGAAGGTAGTAGGACCAGCAGGCAGATTTGGAGCAAGATATGGAATGGGCGTTAGGAGAAAGGTAACGCAGATTGAGGTGAAGCAGCGTGGAAAGCACAGGTGTCCAAGGTGTAGAGCCTTGACCAGGATGGAGCGTATTGCATTTGGAATTTGGCGCTGTCCAAAGTGTGGCTTCACGTTTGCTGGAGGTGCATGGGTTCCACAGACAACACTTGGCAAGACGATGACTCCAGAAGAGCTAAGGCTAATCGAGCTAGAGAAGCAGAAGTGGAGAGAGAAGGTAAAGAAGAAGGAGAAGGTCTAAGGCTGTACTCTCCTACTTCTCTAAGCCTTTCTAAGGTCTATAAACAGGTCTCGTTCTACATTATTCGTGTCGTTAGTTCAGAGACCTGTAAGAATAGCATTATCGTCTTCTCGAGATCCCTCTATTCGAGTTAGACAGTTCCTTAATGAGCTTGCTGAATCAATTCCTAATAGTGTTAAAATAAATAGAGGAAGAATGTCCCTAGATGAGCTTGTTGTCAGAGCAATGGAGAAGCGTGCAAAGTACATATTCTACGTCATGACGAGGAAAGGTAATCCTCTTGCTTTTAAGTTCATAGAAATTGACTATGAGAACTCAACGTACAGATGGATGCCCTTTGTAATAAAGCTAATAGGAGTTAAGCTCATAGTAGACATGCCTGTAAGACGAGCAATAAAGAGGAAGGCAAAGTCTGCAATAATTGTCATGTTTGACTATCATGAGGTTGGTGATATACTATCGCAGATACTTAACATACCTGTAATATATACTAGAAATCTTGATC
>JAMOMD010000401.1 GCA_027068725.1 Thermoproteales archaeon
GGCGGGGTTAAGAGCCCGCCGCTCTAACCAGGCTGAGCTACGGGCCCTTTGTGGGTGTTCGAGTGTCTCCGATCTAGCGTGGGTTTTTAAGCTTTACTCTTCGAGTGTCCTTTCGAGATCTTCAGCGAGTCTTCTCAGTCTCTGTAACTGCTCAGGTCTGGGCTTCCAGTAGCCTCGCATATATGCCTCGTAGAGTCTCTTAGCTATCTCGTACAGTGCTGCTGGATTGCTTTGTCGTATTTTCTCCCTGAACTCATCTCTCTCAATGTAGGTTGCGTATATGCTATCAAAGACCCAGGATGGAACTTCTCCCGTACATGCTGCAAGGCCTAGCACATACTCTACGCGCTTAGCTATCTCTCTAGCACCATCATACCCGTGCTCTAGCATTGCACGTATCCACTTCGGATTCAGGATCCTCGTCCTGACCGCAAGATCAATCGCTTCGCCGAGACTTCGGACCTTCTCCCTTTCCAATGTTGTGTCAATCCATAGAGCTATAACAGATGTGCCCTTCTCCTTCTCTACTGCTGCCTTCAGACCTCCAAGAAACTCATAGTAGTGATCAAGATCAACTATATCGTACTCATGTGCATACCTTATCTGAGTTACAAGATCGACCTTACGCAGAAGATTTGTGAACAAGTCCTTTGCACAGACTCCATGTGTATTCTCACCATAGGCATAGCTCATGTCCTCGATATATGTATCAGCAAGCTCCTCACGCGAAGACCAGTGCGAAGTCTCTATCATCTCTACAAGTCTCGTATTGTACGCACCTAGCTTAGGTCCAAATATTCTGAAGAGGCTAAAGTCGCCGCCTCCAAGCTCAAGCATGTGCTTCTTGACGTAATTAACCTCAGGAGGCTCGTCTAGAGATGCTACAAGTCTCACAGCACGATCAATCATTGTTATCAAGTTCGGAAACGTATCACGAAATATTCCGCATATAGTCACCACAACGTCAATACGAGGTCTTCCAAGCTCCTCAATCGGAATAACCTCAAGCTGCCAATCCCAGGGACCATGACGACGCACAAGTCTTACACCAAGGTACTGCAAGATCTGTCCAATAGTTTCACCACGCGTTCCCATAGTCTCAAAACCCCAAAGAACAACAGCAACAGTCTCAGGATACCTCCCAAACTTGGAATAGTACATTCTGAGAGTCTCTTCCGCAATTCTTACACCACGAATGTACGCTGACTTACTCGGAATAAGTCTAGGATCAAACGCGTAGCCGTGAGAACCCGTTGGAAAGACTTCCGGTGTTCTAATAGGGTCACCAGCAACACGGGGCTCCACATATCCTCCCTCAATTGCTCGCAATATGCTACCAACCTCATCACTCTTAATAATTCTCTCATATAATTCCCTGACAAACCCTATGACATTCTTGACTACCTCTCTTCTATCCTTTCGAAACATCTTCAATACACTATCATAATCGCCGTTCAGTATTGTCTTAACTATCTCCTTGACCTTATTCTCGATGTCCCTAAGAATTTGCCTACCAGTTTTATTATGTATCTTTACATGAGGATTATCAAGTACTTTATCATAGTCAATACCAAGCTCTTCGCAAATTAGACGATGTAATGACGGAACTTCTCTATCATACCTAAGCACTATTGTTATATAATCGACAATTTCTTCGATACTCCATCTTCTTCCAATATAGTGCAGACCCTTAGGAATTATTGCTCGTGCAATCTCGTGAAGCTTCAGATGGAGTTCTTCAAAGTCTTTAAAATCTATGTTCAGTTTTCTACATTTCTCTTTTATGAGATCCTCTATAATCTTTGCACGTTCAGGATCAACCATTCTAGCCTCCTCATACTCATCTAGCAGATCGCTAAGCTCCTGATAGTCCTCATACAGGTCAGACGTAGTGAAGGGGGGCGTAGAGTGTGTTATAACATATGCGTAGCCTCGTCTCTTAGCAATAGTCATCTCTGAGGGATTAGTAACATGATAAATGTAGACATGTGGCACATCTTGCAGTAACACATCAGGCCAACATTTCTCTGAGAGACCTACCTCTTTTCCTGGCAAAAACTCGAGCGTTCCATGCGTACCCAAGTGAATAAGAACATCGCACTTGAAGTGCTCAATAAGCCATAGGTAGAATGCAACATACTGATGATGTGGCGGCAAGTCCTTCGAATGATAGAGCTTTCTCGGATCTTCGTGAATTCCTCTACTTGGCTGTACACCTACAAACACGTTACCTAAGACAATACCTGGAATGACAATGCCCTTCTCATCTACGTTCACTGTACCAGGTGGTGAACCCCAAATTCGTGAAAGTTCATTTCTAAGCTCAGGAGGAACATACTTATCAAGCAACTTCAGGTAATCATCTACGCTCACTCTCGGCAGCTTGTCACTCCATGCTCTCCATCTAGGAGAGTTTAATATAGAATTTTCTAAGAAAATTTTAACAAGCTCATCTTTACTAAGAGGCCTCGTTAGATATCCCTTCTCGTGTAATGCACTAAGAAGAACTTCAAGGCTCTTAAAGACATCTAAGTAAGAGGCGCTTCCAATATTATCTTCTCCTGGCGGATAATTATATACAATTATAGCAATTTTGATACCTTTCCTATCTGCATTTCTCAACTTAATCCATGATAATACTCTTCGAACTCTCCTCTTAACTCTATCATCTATCACTAATATATCCTTACAAATATCGGAGCTAAGTCCTCCTAATGGTATAGGTTCAATCGCACCATCTATCTCAGGAAGAGCAACACCAGTAATGACTTCTATAGGAGATAAACCACGATTATCCTTAATCCACTTCTCAACTTCTCTCATATACATTATCAAACCGTTAATAAGAAGACAATTGTTCCTAGACAGAAATTCTATAGTTGGCTCCGCAGGGCCACCATACGGACCGCCATTTATTCTAAACCACTGTAAATTAATCAAAATATCTACTTTACAGTTAGAACTTGATAAGAGTCTATCAATTTTTCTAGATTGATCGATTAAGTCAAGAGAACCACCGCCAACGATTAGTAGTACATTAAGATTAGGAGACTTCTTAAGATATTCATATAACCTAAGTGCAACAGGCTTACACTGTTCAAAATGCATACCTGAATATAGCAGTATGGCCACTGTAGGTTTCCCTCTCTCATATAATTTTGGTTTGCTAAGAAATTCATTAGTTTCTGGTATCCAGAACGTGTAAGACTTAACATCTTCTACAGGTTCTTCATATGCAACATCTACATTAAAGTACTCTCTCAATAACATTAGAATGAGGTTTTTCAGATTTCTCTCGGTTCCGTACATCCAGTATCGTAATGCACGAACATAATTTCTGAGGTCTTTGAGAGATCCTAATGAGAACAGTATACCTGCCTTTTCAACTATATTGATTAGTTTTTCAAGTGATTTCATATCAAGTGTCTGTGTATCGAAATCGTACTCTCTAATTTTACTAACAACTTTTTCTCCTGTTAGTTTACCTATCTTTAGGTATTTCAATATTCTTGGGCTTCCAACTACTAGTGGCAGAATTATCTGTGCTCTTGATTGTGATAATGCTTGTTCTAGTTTCTGTAGGAACTTGCTTGTGGGAGTTCTTATATCTATTAGAACTATGTCGGAGTCTACTACATCTTTGTACATGTTATTTATGAGTTCTTCATTTTCGTCCAGCTCATGTGTATAGTATATGCTGTATCTAAGTTCTATATTCGTACCTTTAGATACTTGTTCTATTGCTCGAATTAGTGGTGAAAGAGAGGTTCTTGTCGAAATGATCACTATACTTAAGCGCATGATTGTGTGTAGCTATTTTTGTGAGAAGTATTACTGCGTTACTTATTCCTGCAGCTTTGTTAGCGAGTACCAGACCTCCTCCTGGCCTAGCCTAGTTGTGAGTGCTGTCCCAGGTTTTATTGTAATCTGCTTATAGTTCTCAACTATTTTCCTTATATAGGGATACTCTAGTAGTTCATTAGGCACATAAAGTATCTCTGCAATTCCTTTTGCAGTAGAAATAAACAGGTTTTCTTGCTGATTTGCTGATATTACAATAAGGTAGAGGTTTGAGCAGCACTCTCTTATCTGCAGTACTGGTATGACAATGCTTGTAGGAGTAAGAGAGCGTTTTTTAGCTATCTCTATCAGCTTATCTGTCAGTTTTTCTAATGAATACTCTGCATCAGTCTCATATATCGTTGCTACAAGTTCAAGTAATAGTAGCTCAGGTCTAATATCAGGTATCTCTATGTTTCTCTCTATGAGCTCAGCATATACCTGTTCAAAGTTCATTAAACCATAGTACGATGTGCATAGTATGCAGTCAGTTGCAACTCTATAATACGTCTGTGCAGACGATGCTACTAGACATAGCTCTGAGTTAGCTTGCTTTCCAATATTGAACTCTGGTATAAGTAGTTCACTAATGTATTCGCATTCCTTAATATAGGATAGTCGTATGACTCTGCCGTCTTTAACATGTGTTACAACAAAACTTCCTGCATGTAGCTGAAGTTGCTCAAAATGTTGTCTAGCAATTTCTATAGCATCTGCAGTGTTTGCACGTACTGCATAGAGCATATGTTTCCAGTGTTGTCGTAGAGACGTAACAATGTTTAACCTTAACTAGAGAGTTTACACAAGTCCAAGTTCTCTAGCAATATCCTGTACAAGAGAGGTCGAGCCATACTTGGCCCATATTGCACAAGTTCCCTCGCTAGAAACCATGCATGGTCCGATAGGTCTATCAGGTCTACACTCGCGTAGGAATAGTGGACAATCAGTTGGGTATGCTAATCCAAGCATGATCTCTCCGCACTTACATGCTGCTGGTAAGTCCTTTCTCCAGCTCTTTTCGTCAAGGTCAGGTATTCCAAGTTGAGCAAACGCATCCCATTTACTGTACTTCTCGCGAAGATAGAGACCACTATCAGGTATGAACCCTATGCCTCTCCATGCAGCTTTCCGAACCTCAAACACCTCGCTCATGAGCTTCTTCGCATGTACATTACCTTCCCACGAAACAGCACGAGCATACTCAATAACTACTCGTGCTTCACCCTTCGCAAGTTGTCGAAGAATTTCGCAGATAGATAACATCAGATCAACAGGCTCAAATCCAGAAACGACAACAGGTATTCCAAACTTTTCACATAACACAGTCCACGCAGATCCGCCAACTATAGTTGAGACATGTCCGGGTGCTACAACTCCAAAGAGGATCTCCTGTCCTAAGACTTTCATTAAAAATTCTCTACACACGTTAATACTGTAGACAGCAGCAGGAGGTGTTAATCTTACAACACTCAAAAAATAAAAGTTGTCAGGTACCTTGCCGTTGTAGAACATCATTGCATAAGCAGGTGCAATAGTCTCAAAACCTATACCTAAGAAAACTGCTTGCTTCTTAGACGCTCTCTTGAAATGATTAACTGCTTCGAGAAAGCTATAAACTACAACAACATCACCTCCAAGAGCCTTAGCTTCCTCGAGACTACGTGCACCTTCGACACTTCTTAGTGCAGGTACTCGGAAAGTATCACCGTACGTGTATATCGTAAAATTATCCTTCAGACAAAGTTCAATACATTTCTCAATATAGTAAGAGGGAGTTATACAGACAGGGCATCCAGGACCTGCAATAAGTTCTATATCACTTGGTAGGAGACTTCGTATACCATAGTATACGGTAGTCCATTCGTGAGTTCCGCAAAAATTCATTATTCTAATCTTAATATCCCTACCATATTTC
>JAMOMD010000402.1 GCA_027068725.1 Thermoproteales archaeon
TCTTATTCTTTCAGCGTCGAACTTTGCATATTTCATTGTTAGTTCTGTAAGTTTTTCGAAGTTGTTTTCTCTTTTTGCCTTGTCGTATTCCTGTAGTATTTTGCTTATTGATAGTTCTATCATTGCTATATATCTTGCAGTTAGGTCTTGTTCTAGTTGTTCTAGTCCTTTTCTGAGGAATAGTTTGACTTTTATGTCTGTTGCAATTTCTTGATATGGGTCTAGTAGTATTATTTTCTTTCCTTTTTCTTTTAATCTTCGTGCACAGAGTAGTAGTTCCCTGGTGAATAGGGGGTACTCGAGTTCAAGTTCGAGAAGAGCATCATCTACGCTTAGCTCTCCTTCTAGGAATGCCTTGACCATCTCTCCTTCAGGAAGCTCGAGAATTACGCATCTTGCCTGTTCTGCCTTCTGTTCAAGTTTTGGTATGAACTCGACACGTGGAGGAGTAAGGACTATCCAGATTTCCTTACTGGACACCTTACTCGCCTACTTACCTAGACTTGTGCTTGCTGATTAATGTTCTACATTAGGCAGGTTCTCATGAAATGTAGTATTGATAGGACAGCAACTATTGCCTCCTCTGTTCTGACTGTGTCAACGCCCTGTTCAGGAATGAAGTTCAGGAACATCATCCTAGGCTCCTCGATCTCAAGTCCTTCTTCTCTGAAAATCTGGTCAACACCCATCCTTGGCGAGCCAAAGATCACGAGAATCTTCTTATCATCTTCACGTGCTCTTCTTAGTCTCGAAGCTATTTCCTTATAGCATGTCCTTATGTCCTTGCCCTCCTTTCCTGTCAATATGATCAGGGAGTAATCTTGACTACTTATCAGCTCTTTCAGTGACTTCGACTCGACCTTTATGTTCCAGTATATTCCAAGCTTATCCTTATCTACGACATGTGCTCTAAAGGTATCTTCTCTACCTGTCTCTGCCTCAATCCTGAGGGTTAGTACTGTGCCTATTGGGTATGGTCTCGGTATCTTAGCGTAGAGGTTCTCTCCGATTTTGACTATGCTGTAGTAGCCATCCCATCTTACTACGACTCCCTCAGCATAGTCTCCTGGTTTTGGCCTATCCT
>JAMOMD010000403.1 GCA_027068725.1 Thermoproteales archaeon
GAAAAAGAATGTTTCAAAGCTTTTAAGCTTTACCTAGGAAGAGACAGGTTAGGAACGTAGCCTAAGCGCAATTTCACGCAACCTATCCTCAATTTCCCTCAGCTTGCTTATCATGGTCTCTTTCGAACAGTTTGGTGACACATCATCTACATTAAGTGCCTTCCTGAAGGCAAATGCCATGGTGTCAAACATGTCGTCGAGTGTAGACTTCATGTAACACAGCGTGTAGTAGACCTCTGACACCGTGATCACACCATCCTCAAGCAGTTTCCTAAGAGACTCTATGCTTTTGCGGAAAAGCTCTGCAGCAACATCATCCCTATCCCTAGCAACTGCCTTCATAGCAGTGCAGAATAGCCACATGGGCTCCAATACACTCATCAAGAAAATGGAGAGGAAGAAGGTTTTTAAGTTTTAACTGTTGGGCTCAGTCACTAGTCTTTATGTATATGCGGAAGTACTTTGTCTCAACGATCTTGACTGTGCCATTTTTGATAAGTTCCTCAGTTATGTTAAGCATTTTCTGAAGAACATCCCATGAACCTGACATGAGTGGCGCAACTGCGAAGGACAGGACTAGCCTATCCCTGTCATTGTTTAGCACCACGTCGAGACGAGCAAGATCATCACCCCTATCCCTCACCCAGTTAAACACCTTCTCTATAAGGAAGCGAACAGTCCTACACACCTCATCGATGTTGTCGACAGACAAGTCAAAGATCAGGGAAATGCGCGACTCATCCACAGACTCTACCCTGTCCCTAAAAGCACTAAGCAACTCATACACGAGACAACATGTCCTACCCTGAAAATCCTCTGCTAGACCATTTTTCCAGACCTGTACAGTAACCCTAAACATCGAGAAAAACACACCAAGAACCCTTTTAAACTTTAACCCTAGACTCCTCCTCAGGCTCAACACTCACCTCTGACCTATACGGACTACAGTCACACAGTAACCTAAACGGACAAAAAACACACTTAGACCAGGGATCAACAGGCTCAGGCGGATCCCCCTGACTAGGCTCAATGCGCTTTAGGTGGCACCTAGACTCTAGGAAACAGTACCTCACATAGAAAATGA
>JAMOMD010000404.1 GCA_027068725.1 Thermoproteales archaeon
TTGCCTCTTCAAGTCGTTTTTCGAGCTCCTCTTTCAAGAAGTTAACAATATCCTCTCTCGTTATCATTCTATTTCACCTTCCAAATATGGATGTAGTAGATTCGTCTTTCTTCATCCTGTTTAGCAGTTCTAACCAGTATTTGTAAGATACCTTCACTGGTCTGTAATCTTGTTATGACCAAATCATTTTCAAGGTCCTCATCATATGTTAATTGTATGGACTCCCACAGTCTTTCGTCCATTAGCATGTAGTCGACTATTAGTGAGACTGCCCAAGGAGAGAAGTCATGTAGTACAAAACCAATGGCTTCTCCTGATTTTAGGTTCCATGCATTGTCCATTATCTGTTTTGCTATCTGCTCTAGATAGTGGGCTCTTTCTTCCTGTTCTCGTTTGATTACTATTAGTTGCATGTTGAGCATCTTCTTGGTAGGTTTTTAGGCTTTACCTATGTTAATCCTTTTCTTTCGAGTATTTTCTCACCTTTTGCAACTACTTCTTCTGGGTTCTCAAGGAGTTTGTGTTCTACTAGTGCAGTAACTATTTTGTGTAGTTTCTGTTTGGCTGGCTCTCTGATGTGTATTGTAATGTAGTTTATGCTGTGTTTCTCTAGTGTTTTCTTGACTAGTGGATAGTACTTATAGCATTTTTCTATGCATTGTGCTTCGAAGCTTTTCCTGTCTTCTAGTCTGGCTCGTTTGCCTATCCTGGTGAGGAGTTCCTCAACGTCATCTAGCTCGTAGGTGAACAGTATCGAAAGGTCTGGTCTTGGTAGTTTGTCTAGTACTTTGTCGACTAGGTCTATTAGCCAAGCCTCATCGTTTAGTGTCCACGTGTAGAACAACACGACGACTGGGTGCGAGGCATATACTACATGCCTATGCTTGTAGTAGGTTGACAGGTATAGGTAGACTTCGCTTCCTAGGAAAATTAGCTCAATCTCCTCGCCCGTGACAGAGGCTCCTTGTCTTAGCAGGACATCTATTGTGTGATATCCTGGTCCCTCAACATCTACAAACTTTGCGTCAAGGAGCTCAGAGAAGATTCGAGCCCAAGTAGTTTTGCCTGTCGCGACTGGACC
>JAMOMD010000405.1 GCA_027068725.1 Thermoproteales archaeon
GAGGACAGGTTCTTACAGAACCCAGAGGCGTGGGATGAGTTTGTTGCAGAGTTCATTTTCACAATGTTCGAGAAGTACGGCGAGAGAATGACACCAGACCACTGGAAGGTAGTCAAGTACCTACACGAGTACTATGTCACATACGGAGTATGTCCACCAATTAGAATGTTGCTCAAGGAGACAGGCTTTGACCTGAAGAAGATTCACGAGCTATTCCCGAACGGACCAGCAAAGGGAGCCTGTAAGGTCGCAGGAGCACCAAAGCCCACAGGCTGCGTCTAACCTGAAAAACAGGTAAGTATACGCTACCCATAATAACGTTCGTACAAAACTTTCTCCTTTTTCTTTCTTAATTTTTCTCCATAACCTTTTTACAATTCTTTTTACCTCTCTTCTAGCTCAAACCTTTAGCAGGGTTATCTTCTGGTTAAGTAGCCTGGTCTTGGACTTTTCTCTGCCTGTTACGTGTGTTTTGCCAAGTGGAGCTTGTTAGTAACGTCTTGGTCTTAGTCTAGGTTAACGTTTTTATTATTTGTGTGTATTCAACTTACCTGAATATGGTTTCCGAGTTTGTTAAGCTAGTTAGTCAGATAAGTGCTCCTCCTGCAGCTGTTGCTACTGCTGCAGTACTGTATGTTGGGCTTGCGTACTTTGCTGTGATTGTGCTAATTGTTGGTGTTCTGTTCAAGGTTATAAGATGGGTAGTCACGCCTAAGGGCCCTGGTGGGCTATACTGGGGTCTGTACAGACTGACACTGTACCCTAACGTTCACAGCTTCTGGAAGGCTGCTGGCTGGATCTTTGTGCGAATGTTCACGTTCTACACATTACTTAAGGAGAACTTTGGCTACGTCTCAGCTGGCTTCTGGCTTGGTCTAATACTGTTCCACTATAGCATATGGGCAACCTTGCTATTTCACGGTAACACAATTGCGTATGCACTCGGAATGTACTTCCATGTTCCTGAGGCTGTGAAGTACTGGCTTGGTCTAGGTGCAGGTGCGCTAGCGTTTGTCTGCCTGATCTATCTAGCTATTAGGAGAGCCTACGTTCAGGCAAAGACTAAGGTGAAGATAAACTACTTTGATGACTGGCTCCTGATATTCCTACTGCTAATAATAATGGGCTTTGGCCTTGCTGCAAAGATCACAGCATACCCAACACAGTTCACGGAGTCTGCAATTACAGCATACGTCCTATCACACTACTCAACAGGCCCACTTGCCGGACATACACACCTGCTTGTCGAGTTAATGAAGGAGTACGGAAGCATAATGTTCGTACTAGTTGGTCTATGGTTCAAGGCACTGATGACAGGTAACATTCACCTAGCAATAAATGCAATATACCTGCTGTGGCTATACCACCCACTTGAGCTCGTGCACATATTCTTTGCTGAGATGTTCCTGATATACATACCATGGGGCAAGATGATTCACATGTTCATGATGCCATTCAACCCAGCACTGTACGGTAAGTTCGAGCCAAAGGATCCAGCTTTAAGTCTGGCAATAGATATAGTTGAAGGTAGGAGATAGTAGGGTGAGAGCCCATGTCTGAGCGCAAAATTCCTCCTCCAATACCAACACTGAAGAAGGATCCCATACCTGAGAGTCCCAAGTTTGAGGAATGGAAAAAGTGGTATGCTGAGAAGTTCCCTGAGTCTGCAAAGTGGATTAATGCTAGAAAGCTTGTGGTAGAGAAGTTCCTATACGAGGCACACTTTGTTCCCGGAAAGTTTGTCAAGACTCGAGACCTCTGGTTCAAGCTAAGTCCTGAGGAGCGAGTAAGATTCTTCGTAGAGAGATTTAAGGAAGTCCTGAAGCAGAACAGGGCACTAAGACTCTACCTAGAGAACTGTACTCACTGTGGCTACTGCATTGACAAGTGTCACATGTGGATGGCAACAAGAGACTACCATAACTCTCCTGTAGGACGTGCTGACCTTATTAGAGCAATATTCAAGTACTATGACAAGATCACAGGAAGACTCTTCAGCAAGCTTGTCGATGCCAAGGAGCTGACAGAGCAGCTACTTGAGGAGATATGGATCTACTTCCACCAGTGTACAGAATGTAGAAGATGTGCATACTTCTGCCCATTTGGCATCGACACTGCCGAGATAACAAGAGCTGTCAGACAGATCTTCGCCGAGATGGGCATGGTGTACGAGTTCGTTGGCAACACTGTGAGATCACTAATGAACACGGGCAATCACATGTTCCTGAACGCCAAGGCTATACGTGCAGTATTTGACTGGGTAGAGCAGGAGCTCAAGGAGGAGACAGGAAGAGACATACACATACCACTAGATAGACCAAAGGCAAAGATACTGTTCCTACCATCATCAACCGACGTCTTCACAAACATTGACACACTGAAGGGCTTTGCAAAGGTCATGTACGCCCTAGGTCTGCAGGACAAGTACACGTTCAGCTCCGAGGTATTTGAGGTCGGCAACTTCGGACTATTCGTCTCTGACTACCACCTAATGAAGCAGGGTAACAGGATCGTGGAGGTCGCAACTAGACTAGGAGCAGAGCTCGTAATATTCGGAGAGTGTGGACATGGATGGAGAGCATTCAAGAACTATGTCGTTCCTGAGCTCGAGAAGAGAGGAATAAAGGCCATACACTTCCTACAGCTCGTAGCTTGGGCAATCAAGAAGGGTAAGATCAAGGTCAGGAAACTGGACTACGTCGTAACGTACCACGACCCATGCAACCTAGTCAGAGCAGGCGACCTAGTTGAGGAACCAAGAATAGTACTGAAAGCAGTTGCCAAGGAGTTCAGAGAAAGAGAACACAACAGACATAGAACACTATGCTGTGGTGCAGGTACAGGACTACTGGGCGAGGACGTGATGCCACTAAGAGTCTGGGCAGGATGGCCATCAGTGTATGATGCATGGAAGACAGGAGCACAGATACTTGCAACACCATGCTCAATCGATAAGGCACAGTTCCCAGTAGTCATAGAGTACCACATTCCAGGACAGATGATGTGCAAAGGAGTCTCAGACCTAGTTGGCTGGGCAATAGAACTCTAATCTCGCAACAATCTTCACATCTAAACTTTCATAACATATCAAAGTACTATCTCGAAAATAACTTCGTATATTCTTTACAATTTTCTTATTTACAATCCTAATCTTATATCTCAACCTGAGCAAAGGTACTACATTAATTTCTCACTATTATTAACACCACAACGTGAGTGTAATATGGCGAGACGGGGCAAGGTTTACATAATTGGTGTTGGCCCAGGTAGTCCTGATCTTCTGACATTACGTGCAGTTGAAAGACTTCGAGAAGCAGAGGTTGTTGTCTATGGTAATCTTGTTCCTGAAGAAATTGTTAATAGATTTGCAGTAAATGCACGTGAGAAAATAAGAGTTACTAAGAGACATAGAAAGGATGCCTTGAAAATAGTTATTGAGAAAGCGCTTGAAGGATTTATTGTCGCGCATTTAAAGAATGGTGATCCTACAATATATTCAAATTTGAGAGACGAAATTGAGGAACTTGAGAAATTGGGAATCCCATATGAGATAGTTCCTGGTGTATCTTCTATAACTGCTGCATGTGTGGAAGCAAAAATACCTCTTACTGACTTTCTAAGAGGATTAAGAGGATTTGCTGTTGTTGATGGACATGACGAGGATGTTGATAGAATGGTTAGACTAGCAAGAGAGTTAGGCATGCTTGTTATTCTAATGCCATCATTTGAGAAAGTTAGGAAGGTACTCGATATTCTAGGTCAGGAGTTTGATGTTAGAGTTGTTCAGAACGCATCATTGCCAACGGCAAGAGTCTTGCATCATGTTCCTGATGTGTATGATGCACCAAGCATTGTGCTGATTTTCAGGAGAGCATGAAGAACGTGTTAGATTATATAAAAGCTATAAGTCCACTAACTTTACTATCATCTATACTGTCTGCACTAGTTGGAGCTTCACTTGCATATCATTTTGAATGTTTAAACATTATAAGATTTGTACTAGTGCTTGTAGGTCTTGTACTTGTTCATTCTGCAGTCAATTTGTATAATGATTATTGTGATTATTTGAGAGGGGTAGATGTTGAGTATCGTAGAAGGCATGCATTGCATAGAATGAGCATTATTATAGATCTTGGAGTTAGTCCTATTCGAGTTAAACAGTGTGTTTATGTTTTAGTGGCCTCAGCGCTTGCTATAGCTGTGGCTTTAATGATAATGATTAGAAATGTTGTGCCCATTCTTGTGCTTCTAGCTATCGGTCTCTTGATTGGTCTAGGGTACAGTGGGCTTAAGTTAAGATACTATGGGCTTGGGGAAATACTTGCAGGAATTGCAGTTGGTCCTCTTGTTACAGCTGGTGCGTACATTGCAATAAGCGGAACCGTGAAGCATATTGCTCTAGCACTTGTGCTTGGGGTTCCTAATGGTATGTTCACAAGCATGATCCTAATACTTATTGGAATAGCTAGGCTAGACATCGACAGAGAATTAGGAAAGCATACCATAGCTGTAAAGCTTGGAGCAAAGAGAGCGCTCTACGTGGCCTATAGTTTAGTAGCACTTGGCTATATCATACTTGTCGCTCTATGTCTCGCTAAGGTACTCAGTTACTATGCTCTACCTGCGCTATTGACAGCTCCACTAGCTGTTCGTCTAAGAAGTATGAAGAAGCTATTCGTAGTCAGGTCTATAGTAACTGCATTTATCTGTGCTGGACTTATCTTGTAGAATTTGTGAGCTATAGAGACTTAAGAGAATTCCTAGACGAACTTGAGGCAAAGAGAGAGATAGTGCACGTATACGATAAGGTTAGTCTTGATCAAGAAATTGCGCAAATTCTTAGAGAAGTCTGCTATAGAAGGGGGCCTGCTGTTTTATTTCACAATGTTGTTGAAACTTCATTTAAAGTTGTTGGAAATCTATTTGGGTCTGAAGAAAGACTTAGATTAGCAACTCGTGGTGCTGATCCTAGTGAGAAAGTTAAAGAACTTGAAACATTAACACGATTAAGTTTTAGAGGTATTGGAGAACTTATAAAAGGCCTGAGTGAGCTTCAGAAGTTTTCTAGATATTTGCCGAAGAAGGTCTCGAGAGCTCCAGTACACGAGATCGAGCATGAAGTTGATTTAACTAAGCTTCCTGCAATTAGACAGTGGCCAAAGGAGCCTAGTAGATTTTTTACAATGGGCATGCTCTTCATCCAGCAGGGAGATAACATAAATTTTGGATATTATAGGCTTCAAGTACTATCAAAAGATAGGCTTGCTGTTCACTGGATGCCATGGCGTAGAAGTAGACAGTATGCAGAGTCGTCAGATAGCGAGGTTGAGGTTGCGATCGTGTTTGGTGCCGATCCTGTGACTATGCTAATGGCTAGTGTACCTATTCCTCATCCATTAGATAAGGTTCTTGTAACTGGCGTAGTTCGCGGAGAAGGTCTTCCACTAGTTCGTGGAAGAACTGTGAATGTGCTCTATCCTGCAAATGCTGAGCTTGTGATTGAGGGAAGAGTTAATCTGCGTGAGCTAGTTAGTGAAGGACCGTTTGGTGATCATGTTGGTTTCTACTCTCCTGTAAGACCTTACCCAGTAATGGAGGTTACAGGAATATACTCGAGAGAAGATGCTATTGTTCCTGTAACAGTAACAGGAAAGCCTGTGCTTGAGGATGGGTACATGATGATGTTTGGTGAGAGAGTTGTTCTTCCTATCCTGAGGATGGTGTTGCCCG
>JAMOMD010000406.1 GCA_027068725.1 Thermoproteales archaeon
ATGCAGTGATGAGAAGAACTAGAGCTAAACGAGTACTTGCGATGAACTTACTATCTGTAGAGGAAGCAAGAAAGTTCTGTATTGGACTTGGCGTAGTCTCCACAGCAATCATGCTCGCAGTATCAGCATACTACCACGACTTCGTAACACCCATACTCTACACTATTGCAATGTTAACGTACGTGTACCTGTACACAGTCCTCCTGAAGAGAAGAACTTGGACAAGCATACTCATTGCAGCCATAGCCTACATGTGTGTGCTACTACATGCCTGGTATGTTGCAACATGGTCACTATCACTCGCAGCTTTCCTGATAGCTACGATGGGCTACTTCTGGGTACTCACACATCTATGGTCTATAGCCATGCACTGGGCAGAAGACTACGCGCTAGCTGACGTACCGACACTCACAGTCAAGTTCTGGAGAAGACCAATCATACCATTTATCGCAGTTGCACTTGCAACAACGATGACTTGCCTACTTGCACTAACGCCCGCAGTGCTAGGATTAACATCTCCTATGTATCTTCCAGCAGTACTTGCAATATTCATCGCCGAGGCAGTCATACTATTTAGAATAGCTAGAAGAGACTGGAGATTTAGCAAGAGACTAACCTTCGTCTGCTACAAGCTGACGTATCCTCTGCTGGCAGTAATCTTCACTGCACTGATAGTGTTCCACATCCTGTGAGACGAAGTAAAACTTTTGACATTAAGACACTGACATAGCAGGAGGAGCCATGGCTCTTGGCAGCTACGTAAAGTCAAGACTTACCTTGCTGAGATTCAGAATGAGCGAGAGACTGTACAAGAGAGTCAGGAAGACTATCGAGGATGCTAGAAACGCAACAATTCAGAAGATTAGAGTTATCATACCAAAACTTGAGGAAACTAGGAAGGTCGTCTACGAGCAGCTACAGCAGGTATCCGATGCTTTGAAGCTAGGCATTGCACGTGCAGGAATTGACGAGATTGCAAAACTTGCCGAGCTTGTACCACCGACTGTCGAGGTTGAGTATGAGATGAGAGAGTACGAGGGTATCAAGTTCCAGAGCGTGAAATTTGTCGGAATGACTGC
>JAMOMD010000407.1 GCA_027068725.1 Thermoproteales archaeon
AGCTCTAGGTAAGGTGCCTATGGAAGTGTTGGAAATACCTTATCGACAGGAAGTCTCAACTTCTGTGCCACCTGTGCTAGATGCTTAAGATACTTCATGAGTCCACGATCCTTACTTGACCTAATGTGATCAACAACTGCCTGCAGTATTGTTATCACATCATCGTAGACCTTTGGATCAACAGGATAGGGACTTCCATCTTTTCCACCAAGTGCAAATGCGTATCTTCTAGGATCATGTGTGACTGGGTCATTCCAGTCAGCATACGTGGAGTAGATCAACTCTGCAATGAGCGTCAATGCAAGGAGAGTATTTGGTCCAAGACCTGGAGTTAGTAGAAGCTCCTTGAAGTTCGTAGCGTCTCTTGCCCTATCAATAACCTTCTCGTCAATCTTCAACTTCAGGAGCTCCTGAGCATGCTCCTGTATGTAGGGATTGTAATATGGAACATCTCTGCTCTGTCCAAGATAGTCCAGTATTGTCCTTGACTTTGATACTAGGCTTTTCGCAATGGCCTTCAATTTCGCTAAGTCTCGCATAACTTTGAGACTTCCCTCTTGAACAAGGTCGAGTATAGTCTTCTGAACTTGCTCGCTTCTAGAACTGACGAGGTTCAATGCGTATCTCCTCTTTATGCCTGCAATTCCTGCGTGAGGATCACGTATGTACGTGGTCTCACACCACCAGTGGTATCGTCTTGCCATCTTCTCTTCAGGATTCATGCCCTGCTGAATTATTGTCCAAGACCCGTCCTCTCCAACAATTACTGCATGATGATATATCTGATACCCATCCTGAACAGCAGCATTGTCAACCTTAGCTACGAGCCTTGAGGCAAGCTTAAGCTCCTCCTTATCAACATTGAACCTGTCAGGAAGCTTATCAATCTCCTCAGGTACCTGAAGAGCACGCTTTCCCTTTCCACCAAGTACAAGAATTCCCACATCTGCATCCTTGAGAGCTTCACGAAGAACTGCTGTAGTTATTGTTGTGCTACCTGAACTATCCCAGTCCATTCCTATGAGATTGTTAAATGCTTGAAAGAACACTGGATGGCTAAACCTTCTCACAGTCTC
>JAMOMD010000408.1 GCA_027068725.1 Thermoproteales archaeon
AGAAGAGACTTAGTGAGTATCATGTTGCTGTACTAACAATGACCATAGGCTTAACTTTACTCTCCCTGATATTAATAGTACTCACAGGTAGCACAGTTTCACTACTTATAGTATGCTTATCCTGTACTCTCGTCCTATTTCTAATACATGTACTTCAGGTAAGAATACTAGAGTACAGATACGGTAAGCCCATGCTTGTAGGCTTCACAACAGCTATGTCAGCATTATTTCTGTCAGCTCTTGTATTTCATATAAATGATATGTCGATGCTCTGTGAAGTTTCTATTATATCGTTCTCAGTGCCATTTCTTGTGCTGTATCTTCCCCAATTTCTAAACTTCATGAAGCTCATGCTTAATCTCAGATCTAGAATAATGAGACCTTTCTATGAGCTTCTTTGGAATCCTGTGCCAATACCAATTAGGGGAAGTACAGAGATTGAGCGAGAATTTAGTAGAGTATTTGAGAAGGGTCGTGAGATTGGTGCACCTTGGTTTATAGCAAGGATAAATAAGGTTGTTGAAATACTACTAGATTTACTAACAACAATACATAGGCAAGGTCTGATCTATGCAATGTTTGTTCCTGCAGGTTTTCTAACAGTCTTATTCATAGTTAAGATGCTTTACCTAAACATGGTATTTTCCTCTCACATGTTTCTAACCGCAGCAACAATACCACTATTCTACATGCCGGACATAGGCAAGATAAGACTATTCTTGCTGACTTATGGCTACGTTACAGGTCTAGTAACAGGAAAAATGATACATAGCATAGGCATAGGAGTGCTTGTAGGACTTCTGCTTACCATAATCACAAGCATCCTAATATGATGATAATGCTCGTTAAAGTAAGACTTTTAAGCTAATGAGAACTGCTTAACCTTGAACAAAGCCGGGGTGGCCGAGCGGTCTAAGGCGGCGGGCTGCAGACCCGTTATTCCCGGGTTCGAATCCCGGCCCCGGCTCCACAGTACTTACTTAACAGTTCTTTCAGGAACCTTTCTGCATCTTCCAGTTGCACGTCAATGCTTTTGCACGTTCTGTCACATACTAGGAATGTTGCATTCTCATTG
>JAMOMD010000409.1 GCA_027068725.1 Thermoproteales archaeon
ATAAGTATACTCTACCACCGTAGGTGTTCTTCGAGCCTGGTCTCTTTCCACGCTCAAGAACAGCAACCTTTAGTCCAAGACGAGCAAGCTCATACGCAGCTGCTAATCCCGCAGGACCAGCACCTATTACCACAGCATCAAATCTGATGGACACTTCACAAACCTGTCAGGGAGACTTATTTTAGCATTTTCAACATGACAACAACCGATATGGAGACAAAACCCTACATGAACGACATCATTAAAGACGTGAGACTACTCCATCCTGATGCAAGGCAGATTGAGATAATAAGAGAAGACGAGGAAGGTGACATAATTAAGGTAATGATTGAAGTGAGAACATCAACAACATCACTCATATACACGTACTCTATTGATAAGAAAACATTGAAGATATGTAGTAGAGAGCTCAATTACGCTGTTCCTCTACTATAAGTGAGCTAATGACACTCAACATAAACGACATAATATCATTTGCATCTAAGGTACTTCATACAATAGTAAAGAACGAGATATCGTTAGACAAGGCCTTCCAGAGGGTAAAGACGAGATGGAAAGATAGAGAATCATATAAAGTATATTACGATGTTGTGCAGGGAATAGTAAGAGAGTACTACCTCCTAGAGTACGTCTCCTCAAAAATATTCGGCTCAAAGAGTTGTAAAAACATTGTAAAAGCCTGGCTTCTACTCCATGGACTCGAGTATTTCAGAAGCAAAGAGAAGATACAGCCCATCGTAAAGAAGCTTCTTAAAAAGACCAAATGTAAAAGTGTTGAAGAACTTAAGAAGTCCATATATGAAGAGATAGAGAGTTTAAAAGATGTTGATATTGTACTATATCTGTCCGTAAAATATAGTTTTCCAGAGAGTTTTATAAGAAAAATGCTCGAAGTTATGAGCATTAGTGAGGTCGAGAAGTTGTTAGATGCTTTGAATAATAGTCCTGTGTGGATTAGGATAAATACTTTGAAAGTCGATATTGACAAATGTATTAAGATATTGGAGAGTCAAGGTCTCGAGGTTGAGCAAGATCGTGATGTGCCTTTCATTGTCAAGGTTCGTAGTGCA
>JAMOMD010000410.1 GCA_027068725.1 Thermoproteales archaeon
AAACACGTCTACGAGAGCCCAATCACGGTACGTTATTGCACGATACTCAACAGCAATCTTCCTATGTACCTGTGCAATACGTGTTGTGCCTAATTTCGAGTGAATGAGCTGCCAACAGCTCTTATGACGCAGAATTACTCCATCAACATCTAGTAATGCAAATTTTATCTTAGCCAAACTTCCTGAACACTACTCTTCTTTCTTCTCCTCTCCGCCTCCCTTCAACTTCTCTAGAATCTTCTGTAGCTCCTTCTCTCCAAGTGGGAATATTGGACCGCCTTTCCATCCTGCTGGATATATCAGGACTGCGTTTATCTGAACAATCTGCTCGTTAATCGTGTTACCACGCACGAGCTTTCTTCTCCTTTCTCCCTTCTTCCTTGGGTGAAATCCTGGTGGTCCACTTAGGAGAACGTACTTCTTGACTGGACCATCGACGAAGGGCACCATTGGTGCACCTTCGTACCCGCTTCCTCCTGTTATCTTTATCTTGAAGCCAGGTGGCAGATCAATGACACCCTTCAGTATCGATGCATCAACGACATCTCCTATTTTTAAACCTATGAATCGCTGAGCTACAGGGTCCTTTATCTCGAACTGTCTGCTCTTTCCAGATAATGGGTCTGCGAGTACTAGCTTGAATGTTGGCACAGCTTGACGTGTATGTGTGTATATAAAAAGCTAACTATCCGTGCTCAGCCATTAGACCGGGAAGATCGGTGTCAAATCTAGTCCTGTTCTCTCGTCGACACCTATGACAATGTTGAAGCACTGCACTGCCTGCCCTGCAGCTCCCTTCATGAGATTATCTATTGCTGCAAACGTGATTATTCTACCAAGTCTAGTATCTATCTCGAATCCAACATCACAGTAGTTACTTCCTATGACGTACTTCACATCAGGATATCTGTGAAGTCCAGCCTTGTCTCTAGCTATTCTAATGAATGGCTCATTACCATAGGTCTCTCTGAAGGCTTTCCACAGCATCTGCTCTGTGACTTGACCACGAGCCCACGAGTGAGATGTTGCTAAGATCCCTCTGACAATGTCCACTGCATGTGGCGTAAATGCTACCTTCACAGGTTCTCCAGCAACTAGCGATAGCTCCTGCTCGATCTCCGCTATGTGTCGATGTTCTGCTACCTCGTATGGTCTCACTACGTATGTCCTGAACGAGTGAAGGTCAAGCTTTGGTGCATGTGCACCTGCGCCACTGCTACCTATCTTTGCATCAATCACAATTTTCTCGAACTCTATTATCTTATGCTTGACAAGTGGCAGCAGTGATAGTATTCCTGCCGTTGCCATACATCCCGGCACAGCCACGAGCTTTGCGTTTCTCAGCTCTTCTCTATGTATCTCAGGTAGTCCATACACAGCCTTCTGGAGCAGATCAGGGTATGGATGAGGCTTCTCCCAGTCATACCACTTCACATATGCTTCAGGATCTTTCAATCTGAAGTCTGCTGATAGGTCAATAACTGTTAACCCAACTTCAAGTAGCTTAGGCGTCAGATTAACGCTCTGACCATGAGGAACTGCTAGAAACACAATATCACAGTTATTCGCTATCTTGTCTATGTCAGGTTCAACAAATCTGAGCATTGTCTTACCACGCAGATGTGGATGAACACGATATACGTACTCTCCCTTGTATTCGCGCGATGTTGCTACTGTGACCTCAGCATTTGGATGGTTTAGCAGTATTCTGAGCAGTTCTCCTCCAACAAATCCTGACGCACCTACAATGCCTACTCTGTACCTTCTGCTACTCATGTTTGAGACCTAGTACACAGGTCAGAAGAACGAACTTTATGAATTATGTAGTCAAAGGACTTTTGAATCTCCACATAGGTCACAGTGCGAGAGTACGCAGATGAAGAGTCCATTTAAGAAGCCTCTGCCGTACATACCGTCCAAGGACGAGCTCATCAGGATGGTAGTCACTAGGTACAAGACTACTGAAGCACCTGCACCTAGCACAGATCCTGGATTCATAAAGCTGAGACGACTCGAGATTACTCGAGTAAAGGAGACGACGCAGTACCTGATAGAGATATTCAGAGACATAGCAATGAACATGCCATTTCTCGATAGTCTACATCCCTTCTACAGAGAGCTCATTGACCTTCTCCTAGATGAGCGAAAGTACAAGCATGCACTAGCAAAGATAGCACATGCACCAACAGCAGTGCGCGCAATTGAGCGTGACACGCTGTTCATGCTCAGGATTGCTGGCTCCAGAGAAGAGATTCTGAAAGCTAGAAAGATGTACATAGGCAGAATAATAGACCTGATAGAGGACTTGTCAGAGGAACTTGACTATCTACGTGAAGCTGTCAAACAGCTCAAGAAGCTGCCATGCATAGATCCTGAGCTGTACACGATAGTTGTTGCAGGCATGCCAAATGTTGGCAAGTCTAGTCTCGTACGTGCAGTATCGACAGCTAAGCCTGAGGTTGCTGAGTATCCATTCACGACCAAGCAGATACACGTTGGCCATATTCGCCTCTTTGGAGATTCCATAGTGCAGATCATTGACACTCCAGGTCTCTTAGATAGGCCACTTAGTGAGATGAACAAGATTGAGCTACAGGCAGTGCTGGCACTGAGGCACCTTGCTAAGGTAATAATATTCCTAGTTGACCCAACAATGCATGCAGGATATGAGCTTGATCGTCAGGTGAGTCTGCTCAAGGAAGTCAAGGAGGCGTTCCCAAGCGTTCCTCTGATTGTTGCAATAAGTAAGATAGACCTAGCCTCGCCGGAGGAAATTGAGCTTGCAGAAAGGCGTATTAAGGAGACTGTTGGCGACGTACCCATATACAGGATAAGCAACGTTGAGGGAGACTCAGCACGTGCAATGATAATGGATGTCATAAACAGGTACATAGTGCCGTACTACATAGAGAAGGTCAGGGAGCGAAAGATCGTGTCAACATCATCGTAGGTACTATTGACGTACCCCGTGTTCTCCTAGAGCATTAGGTTTCTCAAGAATAAGGTTTATTTATCGATCAGGTTAGCTTGACATATATATGGCTGAACAAATTGAGCTTACTGAGAGCGAGTTCGAGGTACTGAGCGTCATGTGTGAGCTATGTCGAGGATCGGAGTGTAAACTAACGTGGAGTGACATTCTTGCTGAGATATCTAAGAGAAGAGCGAGACAGGGTAGAAGATCAATGAGTAAGGCAACGCTCACGCAGGTACTGAACAAGCTTGTTGGTCTTGGCCTTGTCGAGAAGCAGGTTGATGTAAAAGGCGTCAAGTTGAAGATATACTACAAGCTTACTGAGAAAGGACGTGAATTCTACATAGAGCATCTGAAGTCGAGAGTTGACTTGAAGCTGAGAGAGATTGTTGATCTTATGGCATCAGTCATGAGTCCTGAAGAGGTGAAGAAGACAATCCTAGAGCTTGTTGATAAGTACCTGAAGGAGCGAGAAGCCACGACTAGTGAGGTGACGGTCTCGTCTGAGGGAGAGGAGTAGGAATAATACTCAAAAATTGTCCCTAAACCGCAGGTTTGGGTGATCAACCTTTGCCACGATCCTGGTAAAGGTCGGCGGGTCTGTAATAAGGAAGGACGTAACAAATGTCCTGAAGAACATCTGTGACTTGTATAAGCGAGGAGAGAAAATAGTGTTCGTTCATGGTGGAGGATTCTACGTAACCGAACTTATGCAGAAGCTTGGTATACAGCCAGTGTTTGTCAAGAGTCCAAGTGGCGTAGTTAGCAGGTACACAGACTGGAACACGCTATGGTGTTACGTGATGGGAATGATGTGGCTCAACAAGCAGATTGTGTCTAAGCTAACTGAGCTAGGCGTAGATGCTGTTGGCTTATCAGGAGCTGATGGTAAGCTCCTGCTTGCAAAGAGGAAGGAGAAAATAATCATAGTAGACGAGCGTGGTAGACAAAGACTAATAGATGGAGGATACACAGGAAAAATAGTCGACGTTAATACGAAATTAATAACAACACTCTTAGACATGAACATGGTCCCCGTAGTAGCACCAATAGCCATAGACTCCTCAGGAGTACTTCTAAACGTTGATAGCGATCAAGTAACAACAGCAATAGCAACAAAACTAAAACCTGACACAGTAATAATACTACTCGACGTAGACGGACTCCTACTAAATGGGAAAGTTGTAGAAAAATTGACTCCAGAAGAAGCAGAAAAAATATTCAAAGAATCTCCTGAAGTAACAGGAGGAATGAAAAGAAAACTCTACATGGCGGCACAGATAGCAAAAGAAGGAATAAGAGTCATAATTGCAAACGGACTCAAAGAAAATCCAATAGACAATGCATTACAGGGACAGGGAACAGTAATAACAAAGTAACACTAAGAGAAGTCAACATACACATGAACACTCTCTAATTTCTCAGGCACTCCTTTCAAAGACTGAACAAACGCCTTGACAACATTCTTCAGTAGCTTCTGAACAAACTCATTAAGAGGAATCTCAGCATCATTAACTACCAGCTTGACACCCTTTCTCTGAGACAGTACTTTACACTCCTGTAGGGTAGCCATGCCGCGATAAATTAATTCTGCCATCTTTAAACAGGAACCAGCTCTACATTTTCCACAGTTTATCTTAGGTAGCTTCCGTAGTATATTCATGACATCGATATATGAAAGCACAAGTCGTCTTAGGATGTTCAAATCGTCCGGTAATCTAACTATCCTAGAATCGTTAATGTTCGATAATGTACAGAATATGTAGGGACCTTCGATATTGTCGAAGTCTTTTATTTCTTCTATAGTTTTTATGCATATTATTTTTAGCGTGTACTCATCTTTCAGGAAAAGTTCTCTAAATCCTTCAAATATTAATACATTAGCTTCTAGGGCAGCTGCTATTCTGTATATTGTGTCTATTGATTTTTCTATGGATTCGCATCTCAGTAATAGTCCTGTTTCGCCGCTTTCTGCTATGTATGCCGTAATGTTTATTGTGTTAAGGAGCTGTGCTGTGTCTTTGTTTGGATCTTTCTCTATTGTAAATTCTTTATGTGGTATGTGTTTTATTGGAAGTACTTTGTAGCCCTGTTCTTGTAATATTCTTGATATTGTTTTTACTAGTGTTGTTTTGCCACTCTTCTTGTATCCTACTACTGCTATTCTGGGTATCATACCCTGTACTTGAGTTAAGGCTATTTAACGTGATGAAGTGTGTTTTGTAGGCTGTGATGAGCCCAGGACTGTGATGAGTGGTGATGAAGGACTTCTCGCAGCTGAGCCGAGTAGAATCATGATTAGAGAGGGATGATGACTGTCCGTGGCCACTCTTGATTGATGAAGAAACGCCGGCAGTGCTGACTAGACCAAACCTATTTGTCCTATTCTTTCCATAAGTTACTTGTAGTGAAGGTATGAAGTTCGAGTACGTGATAGGTGTTGAGCTTCCTGAAGATGCTCGAAGAAAGTTAGAGAAAGCTCTGAAGGAAGCTATCAAAGTTGCTAGAGTACCTGCTGATGTTGTGTTTGTACATGTTGTTGATAGTCATGACATTGTTAGAGAGATTCTTAACATAAAGAAACCACCTGTGGAGTACGAGGAGAAGCCTGTCAAGCTCTTTCTCGACTATGATACGCTTGAGCCTGTTCTCTCAATAAGGAGAGATGCTATTGAACTATCTTTCGACGATCTAGTGCTTGAAATAGCT
>JAMOMD010000411.1 GCA_027068725.1 Thermoproteales archaeon
GTTTGCTAGAATGATGTTCGGAAGAGAGTGTACTGTCGTTCAGGGAGTCACGGGAAGAAGAGGACTTGTACGTCATGTTCTCATTAAGACAAGTAGAACAAAAATTAAGGAAGCTGCAGAGCTTGTTAAGCTCTGTATCAAGAGAGGAAAACGTGGTATAGTATTTGCCGATAGTCACAAGGTCGTTGAGCTGATCAAGAAGATACTTGACAAGGAAGGCCTTGGAGATCAAGTCGCTGTCCACAGGGCAGGACTGACACCTGAGGAGAGGGCAGAGATTGAGGACAAGTTCCGCGAGGGAAAGCTCTCCTTCCTAATAGCTACGCCAACTCTTGAGATTGGTATTGATATTGGCACTGTAGATGTTGCGATAATGGCAACTGTCCCCCCAAGCTACATTAGGTATCTTCAGAGAAGTGGACGTGTTGGCCGCCGTGGACAGGTATCTTACGTCTTTCAGATACTTGGAACAGATCCAATAAGCTCGTACTTTGAGAACTATCCTGAAGAGTTCTACAACAGGAAGCCAGAGCCACTGTACATTGATCCAAAGAATGAGGAACTTGCAAAGCTTCACATCCTTGCAATGTGCGAGGACGCTCCAGTCAAGCTAAGCGAGCTGACAGACTTCGAGTACATGATAGCGATGCGCCTAGTAGATGAGGGACTTGTCAAGATAGTGCGCGACAAGTACCTCGTCCTGACGGACAAGGGCAGGAAGATAGTGTCCACGCTCAGGAGTCTCAGAGGCATGGGTGACAAGGTCGAGATTGTGATGAAAGTTGGAACACAGGAAAAGAAGATTGGTGAGAGAGAACTACCAATAGCGATTAGGGAGCTCTTTCCAGGTGCCGTATATCTACATGGTGGCAAGATCTACAAGGTAGAGAAGCTCGATCTCTCGGCGAGGAAGGCATATGTCAAGAGACTTCCTGACGATACTTCCTACATAACTTCTGCACTATACACGTCAGTTCCAAGGATTGAGAAGGTTCTGGAAAGTGGTAAGGTGTTTGGAATTCCTTACCAATATGTTGAGCTTACCATACGTGAGGTAGTTCAAGGCT
>JAMOMD010000412.1 GCA_027068725.1 Thermoproteales archaeon
TAGTCAAGACATATCCGGCTGATGGAACACCATACTGTGCATATAGCATTGGATGTAAGGGACCAGTAAGCACATGCCCATGGAATGCCGTCGGCTGGATCATCGACAAGGACATTAAGAATACCGCAGAGCTAGTAGTGGCAGACAAGGCTCCCGGTGCGTGCACAAAGAATAGCGCACCATGTATCGGCTGTGTCATGCCAGGATTCAGCGACGCCTACGAACCATTCTTCTGCCCAGCAGCAGCACCAAGAATGATAGGAGGCACGCTAGGATCACTAGCAACTGTTACAATACCACTGGCAGTTGGTGCTGGTGCTGCATTTGCACTACGCGACTACGTCATCAGGAAGAGAAGAGAAGCAGAGTCTTCCTCAAGTCCTGAGGAAAAGGCTGAAAAGACTGTCTGAGAAGGTGTTCAACGCCTATGGATCTCCTTACCTTTGTACTTCGTTACCTATCTGTACCAACTGTTGCAATACTGATCGCAGGCTTCACCTATAAAACACTGCGATATGCCCTATTTGCAAGAGTCTACACTCCTAAGCCAGAGTTCAGATGGAGAGAGATAGCAATTAAGAAAGGATCCTTCTGGGACATTGGCTTCTGGCACTGGATTAAGGAGCTTCTCGCAGTCTTTCTGAGACCAATCATATGGTCAGTACGTGTTAACATAATTGACTTCGTTGGTGGTCTAGCACTGCTTCACATTATTGGAGTCATACCAATACTGTTCCTGATGTGTACCCACGTGTCTATATGGCTAAACTACCTGCCATACATGGCTATAGGCCCGATAAACCTGACACCACTAGTAGAGCTCATACAGAAGATTTGGTACTTCTTCTGCATACCTGTAGGATTTGGAAAAGGCGTAGTTGAAGTATTCAGCACAGTCACTGCTCACTCAGGACTTCTTGGAACAATATGGAGCTACCTGTCAGCTATCCCAATAGTCCTCAACGGTGACGTACTGACAATACTCGCGATCGCTGCAGTGATCTACAAGATAATTGATCACATAATCAAGGTATCGAGAGGAATAATCAACATAAGACCAGGAGACTTTGTTGCACTAATCCTACTGCTGTGCATACTCGTGTCAGGATTTGTTGCACTTCACGCACCTGCAACATTGCCACCCGAGATGTTCAGGACACTGATCGGCATACATGTACTATTTGCTGAGATATTCTTCATGACGCTGCCATTCACGAAGTTCTCGCACTTCCTGTTCGGATACTGGTACGGTAAGATTCATGAGCTATACGACGCATACGCTAAGAGAGGTGTGTAACCATGATGCGCCTCCAGACTACTGAAAAGAAATACGAGAACGCCTTCTGGCGCATTAGCAAGTACATTGACTCGACGATTATTCACTATGTCGAGAACTGCATATCCTGTGGAATATGCTATGAGGCATGTCCTGCCTATCACATAGATAAGAGGTACGCACCTGCAACAATTGGTGAATGGTTCAGAAGGTTCTACAGGAGATACATGAACATTGCTGGCAGGATCCTGAGAAAGCTAATGCACGCGTATCCTATAACACCGGAGAATCTCGCAAAGGCTAGCGAATACGCGTACAGGTGCACGAACTGTGGACTATGCTACATGGTGTGTGCTGCAGGCATTGACAGTGGCGCGCTCGCCTGCTTGACTAGAGCCCTCATAAGAGAGGCAGATCACGCTCCTCAGATACTCAAGACACTTGAAGAGCTTGAGGTATCTGGAAAGTACTTGACACCAAAGGTTGAGGAAGCGTATAGCAAGTTCATTGAAGAGGCAAAGAAAATTCTAGGACACGACGTTCCTGTTAATGATAGAGACAAGGCATTCCTGATACCAGTATCTGTCGTGGACATACTATTCGCAAAAGATGCAGTTATTGGCACAATGAAGATTCTTGACAAGCTAGGCTTATCGTGGACAATACCTGAGAGACCGATTGGAATTAGGCCGCCAATAGGCTATGCAAGTGGTAACCTGAGCGCAGCCGCAGGAATGATTAGGACACTCTACGCCTACGCACAGTCCCTGAACGTGAAGGCAATACTCGTAGTAGACTGTGGATACATGTACCCAATGCTCAGATTCGAAGGCCCATACATTGCAGAGGTACCACAGCCATGCAAGATACTGAGCATCGTAGAAGTACTGGAGGACTATGCTGAGCGTGGACTAGTACATCCAGTGAAGAGCACGGACTTAGTAACCTGGCACGACCCATGTATGCTTATGAGAAGAGGAGGTGTTGAGACACCAAAGCATATCCTTGAGGAGGCAGCAATCCTGACGCTTCCCAAGAATCATGGAAAATATGCAACATGCTGCGGTGGTGGAGCACACATGTTCTTCCTACAGGAAGATGTTCTAAAGAAGCTAGATGAGGTACTTGACACAAACCTCGCAGACTACTGCAAGAAGGATAGATTTGTTAGAGAGATAGCAGAGTTTGCACTAAAAATAGCTGAACATAGAGCAGAGGAGCTATTAAACACAGGAGCTAAAGTAATACTGACTGCATGCACATCCTGCATATACATGATAAGAAAATCTGTAGAACACTCAGCACTACCATTCGTAGAGGTTAAACACATATCAGAATATCTCGCAGGAAAGATTTAACTACCTTCCCTTTTCTAAATATTCTTAGTTATCTTTTTACCTATCAAGTTAACGGGAACTAGATTCACCGTAGGTCTGCAGCAATAGCATCTTTCGAATGTTTAATGAATATGTCGACAGGTTAGTTAATTATGAAAGTAGAAAACGCGATGAGCAAAAGACTTGTAACTGCTAGGCCCGAAATGACGCTTAGAGAAGCTTCTAAAATTATGATAAAAGAAAACGTGAGCTTTCTAGTAGTTATTAGCAACGGCGAGCTTTACGGTGTTATTTCTGAAAAAGATATTGTTAGAGCACTTGCAGAGGACAGGAACCCTGATACGACAAAAATTTCGGATGTCTGCACACGAAAAGTGATTACTGTTAGAAAAGATGACTTACTATCGTATGCTGCAGGTCTCATGCGTAGACACGGTATTAGACATCTCGTAGTTGTTGACGATAATGGTAGGCCAATAGGTGTACTATCTATTAGAGACTTACTTCGTGAGGCAGAAACTCTCAAGAAGATAGAGGAGATGACTCCAGACCAGCTTCAGGACTGGTGGTTTGGCTAGAGACTAAGAAGCACTACTGAGATTATTGAGAGTGCTAGTATCACTATCTTATGGTAAGTCAGCTTCTCGCAAGATGTTGCTAGAGAGTATGCAGCAGGTAGAAGGTAGGAAAACCTTGTTATTAATGCGGTGATCGATATCTCACCAATGGCATAGCATAGTGTCACTAGATATGACCCTACTGAGCTCAGTAGACCAGCGGCTATTCCCAATTTTGATATTGACTCTATAATGCTATTCTCTCTTGTTCTATGTAGTACCGTTATCGTTACTAATCCTGATAGGTACATGATGCATAAGCATTGAGATACGCTTTGGAGTATATCCAAGTTATATAGAAACTTCACAGCAACTCCAAGTAAGCCCCAGGTAAAGAACGTTATTAGAGTATATGCGAGTCCTTTAAGTGTTAATGATTTTCTTTCTTTTTCCTGAATTATGTCGAATAGTGTTGATAAGATTATTGTTATTAACGCCAAAGCTAGTCCTATCGTCTGTAAGTATGTTAGCTTTTCTTTCAGTACTAGTAGTCCAACTACGAGCGGTATTATGAAGTTGAGTCCAATTATTACATTAACTATGCTTGGAGAAGATACTGATACTGCCCTGTATAGTGCAAGTGAGCCTAGTACACTGAGTAGTCCTAGTACTATTCCTGAGTATATGTTACCTATGGTGAACCTGTGCCACTCAGCTAATGCTAGTGGACTCATTGTTGCTAGTCCAGCAAAGTAGAGTGAGCGGAGAAACTTGTCTTCAGGAATTGCTTCTTGTGCTGATGCTTTGATGTAGAGTATTCTAGATGCGCCAAATAGGAACAGGGCTACAACTGCTAGAGCTATCCAGTCCACTATACTAGTCTCTGAGTAACGTGCTTAAGCAACGTTCTCTCACTCTTCTGTAATGGATACGTACGAGAGACTGTTCTCTAAGTCTAGGGAACTCTACGCTAGGGCTGTCTCGCTATTTCCTGGTGGCGTGAATAGTCCTGTTAGACTAATGAAGCACTTACCATACCCATTCTACGTCAAGCGAGCAGAAGGTGCGTACCTCGAGACCGTTGAGGGAGTCCGATTGATTGATTACTGTATGGCATTTGGCCCACTCATACTCGGTCACGCACATCCTGTTGTTAAAGAGGCAGTTCTCAAGGTTCTTGAGAATGGCTGGATTTACGGCACGCCAACAGAGCTTGAGATAGAGTATGCTGAGACTATCAGGAGACACTTCCCTACTGTTGAAATGATGAGAATTGTAAACACGGGTACTGAGGCAACAATGAATGCTATTAGACTAGCTAGAGCATACACTAGGCGCAAGTACATAGTGAAATTTGATGGATGCTACCATGGAGCACACGATTACACACTCGTAAAAGCAGGCAGTGGTGCAGCTACTTGGGGAGTACCAACTAGTGCTGGTGTGCTCGAGGAGGTTGCTAAGTATACGCTAGTGCTGCCGTACAATGATGTTCACTCTCTAGAGAAGACATTCAAAGAATTTGGTAATGACATAGCAGCAATAATAGTAGAGCCAGTGGTTGGCAATTTTGGGCTAATAATTCCTGACTACGAGTTTCTTAGAGCAATGAGAGAGCTCTGTGACGCATATGGTAGTCTACTCATATTTGATGAAGTAATTACTGGGTTCAGACTTGCCCTAGGTGGAGCACAGGAGTTCTTCAACATCAGGGCAGACTTGACAACACTTGGAAAGATTGCCGGTGGTGGATTTCCTATAGGTATATTTGGAGGCAAGAGTGAAATTATGCGACTAGTAACACCGTCAGGACCTGTGTACAATGCTGGCACGTTTAATGCTCATCCTGTCTCACTTGCAGCAGGCTTAGCGACAGTGAGAGAGCTCGAGAAAGAGTATCCGTATAGCATAGCGAATGCAGCTGCTAGAAAGATAGCTGAAGAAATTGAGAAAATAGCTGGGAAGAGCGGTTTTGACATAGTTGTCAAGTACATAGCCTCGATGTTCCAATTCTACTTCAAGAAAGGCGATGTTAAGAATGCTGATGATGTCCGTGCAGCAGATGAGAAGCTCTACCTGAAACTGCACGAGATCTGTCTCAGGAAGGGACTGTACTTGACCCCAAGCCAGTACGAGGTAAACTTCACATCAGCTGCTCATACTGACGATGTTGTTAATGAGACGTTGAGAATACTAGAGGAAGCATTTAGAGAACTTAGAAGTGAAGTAAGGCGGGGATGATGACTCGTCCGCCCTATCTGCCTATAGATGACGAACCTGCGTTGCACTGACCCCTGGAAAAGGTATCTCTAAAATGATGAGACTCGGGTTTCACCGGATAGGTGAAGAGAGGCGCTTCGGCTGATACAACAATTTGTCAGAATGGTAGTTCCGGCGTGCATCACGGTTTCATCCAGGACCGGGACCCGGTCCAGTCGCCGTGCTCATGTACGCAATATAATGAAGGAGTTAAAAATGTGTGTTCATCAGGATTGTCGTAGCTGA
>JAMOMD010000413.1 GCA_027068725.1 Thermoproteales archaeon
GTAAGTATGTTTCAAGAACTTCTCATCATCTCTGGTAGGGAAGTCTTCTCTGTAGTGACCACCACGGCTCTCTTCTCTGTTCAATGCACCCACAACGATGAATTTGGAGAACTCAAGCATGTGACCAAGTTCAATGGCTTCCTGAAGGTCTGTGTTGAAGGTTTTGGATTTATCGTCGATACGGATATTTTTGAAACGTAGAAGAAGATCATCGATCAACTTGATCTGTCTTTCTAAAGATTCTTTAGATCTGAACACGCCTGCATCTGCAGTCATACCGATCTGTAGTTCTTCTCTGAGTTTAGGTACAGACTCCATACCATTAGAGGTTTTAAGTCTCTTCATCTCTTCAAGCATGGTATTGGCATCTTCCACAGAAGCAGGTCTGAGTTCAATACCTTCATCTAAAGCTTTTACCATGTTCTCACCGGCGTGACGTCCAAAGAAGAGGGCTTCAAGTACGGAGTTCGCTCCCAGTCTGTTTGCACCGTGTACGGAAACACAGGAACACTCACCCGCAGCATAAAAACCTTCTACAAGCTCTTTAGGGTTTTTACGTACCTGACAGTTGATGTTCGTAGGAATACCACCCATAGAATAGTGTGCCGTAGCAGAGATGTGGATAGGTTCTTTGAGCATATCCTGTCCCTGGAAAGCGATAGCAAGTTCGCGAAGTTCCGGAAGACGTGTCAGGATGATCTGCGGATCGAGGTGTGTCAGGTCAATGTTTACCGACTGACCGTCTTTACCGACACCTCTACCTTGACGTACCTCTTCCATAATAGCACGAGATACAACATCACGAGAAGCAAGTTCCATGGCATTTGGTGCATACTTGGTCATAAATCTTTCACCTTCAGAGTTGAAGAGTCTACCACCTTCACCACGTGCTGCTTCAGAGATGAGTACGCCTGAACCACCAAGTCCGCTTGGGTGGAACTGTACAAATTCCATATCTTCAAGCGGAAGACCATGACGTGCAACAATAGAGAGTGAGTCTCCTGTATTGGCATGTGCATTTGAGTTAAATCTATATGCTCTACCGTGTCCGCCTGTAGCGAACATG
>JAMOMD010000414.1 GCA_027068725.1 Thermoproteales archaeon
CTCAACTTCGTCAAGTAGCATGTCGTTAGCGCCCCTCAGCAGTATGGTGGCAGCCTTCGGGTTCTTACAGCGCTCGACGAACACCATCTTGTCGTTGCCAACCCTTCTCTCCTCAACGAGTTCGCAGTGACCTAGGTCCCTCTCAGTTAGGTCTCTTATGCTTGTCACTATTCTTCCTCCTGTTGCTTTTTCTAGTTTCTCCATGTCGCTTCTCTTGACTCTTCTAACTGCTAGGATTCCCTTCTTTGCTAGGTAGTGCTGAGCAACATCATCAATACCCTTCTGACAAATCACGACATTAGCACCAACACTAGCAATCTTCTCAACCATATCACGCAGGATGTTCTCCTTCTCTTCTAGGAACTTTCTCATCTGCGTCGGGTCGCTAATCCTAATCTCAGCGTCTATCTCTGGCTTCTCGATTTCTAGTGGGCAATCTAGTAGAGCAATCTTAGCATTCTCAACCCTCCTAGGCATAGCAGGATGCACAACCTCCTTATCAAGAACAACACCATACACCAGCATAGAGTCTAGCAGGCTGCCTCCATGCTTCTTGATTATCTGCACGTTGTCTAGATCTACGTACCATCTGTCTCCTCTCTTCTCAGCGATCTGTCTAACAGCCTTGACTACGATGTCAGCCAAGTGCTCTCTCGCTCCGTGAACAGCCTTGCTCGTGAGAGCTGAGCGCGCTACTTTCTTTAAGATCTCGTCACTCGATGGATCCTCTACGTTGACATCCTCAGCGATTTTGTGAGCAACTTCTATAGCATAGTCTAGTGCCTTCTTGAATCCCGCAACTATGATAGTTGGATGTACATCCCTCTCGAGGAGCTCCTCAGCCTGCTTTAGAAGCTCTCCAGCAAATATCACAGCAGTCTTAGTGCCATCTCCAGCCTCCTCATCCTGACCCTTAGCCACCTGTACAAGCATCTTTGCTGCAGGGTGCTGCACGTCCATCTTGTCAAGTATCGTAGCACCGTCGTTAGTTATCGTGACGTCTCCCAGCGCGTCGACAAGCATCTTATCCATGCCCTTTGGACCGTAGGTGGTCTTAATTATCT
>JAMOMD010000415.1 GCA_027068725.1 Thermoproteales archaeon
GCTCTCACAGCATTCGCACAGCTTGGAGTAGATGCATCATTTATCTACACACTCTTTACTGGAGTAGTGGTGGCATTCTCACTAGCATTCGGTCTTGCATTTGGCCTTGGTGGTCAGACAGCAGCCGCAAGCTACCTAGAAAAGCTTAAGGCAGACATGAAGAAGTAAGTAATACTACTTATTATTGTTTGTAAAAAATACCTCTTGACCGGGGTATTTTTTATTTGACTATCCACTTTAATTTGATAGTATAGACCGCACGTAATTCATATCGCTCTTTGATATTGCTTTTGTTAAGTCTTCGTTCTCGCGAACTTACCAAAGGTCACATCAATAGAAGTACTTTACTACGTAAATTATTAATTATTAGTAATAATAAAATTATTATGGCAGAAGAATTTAACAGAGACAAAGACCACTTAAATGTGGGAACACTTGGTCACGTAGACCATGGTAAGACAACTCTTACCGCAGCAATCCTTAACTCACTCTTCCTTGATGGACAGAATGCACATAAGGTAGACATTGACGCTATTGATAAAGCTCCAGAGGAGAAAGAGCGCGGTATCACAATCTCACTCTCACACCAAGAGTACGAGACAGCTAACCGTCACTATGCTCATATTGATGCACCAGGTCACGCCGACTACATCAAGAACATGATTACAGGAGCCGCACAGATGGACGGCGCTATTCTTGTAGTAGCAGCAACTGATGGACTTATGCCACAAACTCGTGAGCACATCCTCCTTGCTAAGCAGGTTGGAGTACCTAAGGTTATCGTATTCATCAACAAGACAGATATGCCAGATGTTGAGGAGGACATGATCGAGATGGTAGAAGAGGAGATCCGTGAGGTTCTTACTCAGTACAAGTTCGACGGAGAGAACACACCATTTATCCGTGGTTCTGCGCTTAAGGCAGCAGAGGCTACAGAGAAAGACGAGTGGGTAGAGAAAGTTCTTCAGCTTACAACAGCTCTTGATGAGTGGTTTGAGATCCCAGAGCGTGATGTAGACGCACCATTCCTTATGCCAATCGAGGACATCTTCTCAATTGAAGG
>JAMOMD010000416.1 GCA_027068725.1 Thermoproteales archaeon
TGCGGGGATCATGGAAGAAGCGTGCACGTCGCGATCCCTGCTAGAATACGAGACCTAGTCTACAATTCTACAATTCTTCCAACACACTAAACCACGACCATCCATATGTCTGCTGTACGCAATCAAACCTGTTCTGAGGCTATGATTGTAATATCTGCGAACATCGAAGGTCTATCTGCCAGCAAGGCAGCCATACTATCAGAATTGTGCAAGAAGGAGCATTGTCACTGTTTGTGTCTACAGGAAACTCATAGATCCTCAAACCACGCAAGGCCCAAGATTGCTGGTATGACCCTTGTAGCTGAAAGTCCTCACAACAAATATGGAAGCACTGTTTTCATACGGAAGGATCTGAAGGTAAACAGCATTTCTGTACGCAAGCATGGAACCGTCGAACTCATTACTGCTGAGATGCCCGGGGTAGTTGTACACTCTGTGTACAAGCCTCCGAACGAACCGTTCGTACTACCTACACTCGGACATAGAAACCTACCTCACATAGTAATCGGCGATTTCAACAGCCACAGCACCACATGGGGATACTCAACCACAGATGATGATGGAAATGCGGTAGAACAGTGGGCGGACTCCTGCAGACTAACACTCATCCACAATGCAAAACTTCCGAAGTCGTTCAACAGTGCAAGATGGAAGAAAGGATACAACCCAGACCTCATCTTTGCATCGTCGAACATTGCCAACATGTGTGACAAGTCTGTCTTGGAACCAATACCCCACACACAACACCGACCCATCTGTGTTAGAGTGAATCCAGTGATAGTGGCACAACCTGCAGCATTCAGAAGACGCTTTAACCTGAGGAAAGCAGACTGGAATGGGTACTCAACAGAACTCGACACCCTCCTTGAAGATGTCGACCCCATCCCAGAGAATTACGGAAGGTTCATAGAGCTAATGCGTGTGACGTCAAGAAAGCACATACCAAGAGGATGCAGAACACAGTTCATCCCTGGTCTGTCTGAGGAATCACAGAGTCTCTATGAGGCATACAAGAAACAGTACGCAAGCAACCCCTTTGGTGACACAACCATAGAGGCTGGA
>JAMOMD010000417.1 GCA_027068725.1 Thermoproteales archaeon
AAGGTGTATGAAATTGCTCTAGTAGCAAGGTGAGGTTATGACACTGTACCTTCTATTAAAGATAAAGTCATTACTGAAGAATAAGCATTTGATATTCTGGTCTATAGTATTTGTAGATTTTTGGGTAGTGTTATGGTTTTTCGTATTTTCGAGAGGTAGTCTTCCATCTAATATGGTTATATACAATGAAGCGGCAGCATTTGCATATCTCGGCATTATAAGCATAGCTTCTCTTGCTGTGAGCTTCACGTACGCGTTTGGTTTTCAAGCAACTGCACTAAGGTACTTGACACGTTTCACAAGATTAACACCAGGAAAGTACTTGCTAGAAGATACTGTTGCTAGTCTTGTTACCTATGCTCTAGTAATTGCGATACTCTACATCTCTGTGTCAGTATGCACATACCTGAAGTATCACGTAGTTCCAAGTCCAGCTAATGTGCCTGGTCTCATAGTTTGTCTACTTGCCTGTGGTGTACTACTACACGTAATGTCAATATTCCTAGCGCTACTATGCTTCGCAATTGGAGCTCCCAGAAGCATAAACTACGTATCTGCTATACCACTGATGGTAGGCTTCATAGCGTATGGAACCTGCTTTGCTGGATATGGACCAGCAACAGAAGCAGTAGCATATGCTAATCCATTCAATGTCATGGCATATCTCATACTGTACTACTTCACAGGAAAAGTACCACCAGTAGCAAGCTACTTCGAGTACGTGTTTAGCACATACCTAATGCACAAGACTGTTAGCGTGCCACTTGTTGATCTAAGACTTGCCGCTATCTCACTAATCGTGTGGATAGTTGCACTATCGTTAATCTCACTATTCCTTGTAAGAAAGATCAGGGCTCTGTCAGTGTACGAGCTTATGACTGCGTAACCTCAGAATGATTGTATTAAAAATCCCTAATGATAAAACTATGATAAGAGATGTCGATTACTAGCTTAAGTGAGAGAAACGTAGTAACACTCCTATGTCATGAACCAATTAGAAGAATAAAGTTCAGGATAGATGTTGACTGCGTAAGATCCTGTCTTGAAGATCTTCTATGTAAG
>JAMOMD010000418.1 GCA_027068725.1 Thermoproteales archaeon
GAAGATACACTTAGACAAGTTCGAGAAGTAATTTCAGAAGCAAAGAAGGTAATTCTCACGACGAGAATTCTCAAAGTAGAGGAGTCTCCTGAAATAAGAGGTTCGATATTATGGAGTAGAGTACTCGCTAGCTTAGCTACCTCAGGATTGGTGCCTCAGATAGTACTTGAGCGTAGTCTAGCTAGTCCTGAGAATGTACTACTTAGATGGCTTGTCGAGAAGTCTCTAACTATCGTAAATGTTGTAAGAGACATAGTAGATAAAGAATACGAAAAATTGAGAAGTTCTTTAGGTAACATTCCTTTAGTAGAACTTATCGGATACAGATTACTCAAGGAAAAGTTAAGGAACGCAGAATTACTCTTAAGAAACTTGAGAAAAGACCCTCTCATTAAATCCGTTCCAGGCATTAGTGTTAGTAAAGGTGAAACTATACGAAAAATAGTTGAATTAGTAAGAAAATCTTCGTGGAAACCAAGATGGGTCTCTGCATTACTTACGATCGTTGACAGACTTATTAGAATAGAACATGATATAGAGAAACTACAAGATATTCTTGCTATGCTAAGAGTCGAGCAACTGGTTAGTAGGAGAGCTATTGCTGTAGCAATGAGGTTTTTAGTATGGAGACTTTATGAGTTATATGTACTCTATGTTATGATAAGATCTTTGAAATCCCTATTTGGAGGTAGAGTCGTTATTCGAGCATCAGATCGAGAATTTCTATTTGAGATACGCAACAACGAAAAGCTGCGCGTGTTATTGCTCTACAATGTTAAGCCTATTGAGAAGAGTGTTAAGAGTATTCTTGCTCTAGGACAGGTAAGCACTATCTCAGGTAAGAGTCTATCTGATAGATCTATTCTAGTAAATGCATGTGGTATACCGGACATTGTTCTGAAGATTAACGATAGTGTAATAGTGTGCGAGGTGAAGTTTAGTCGAAATGTTTCGTATCTAACTCAGGCACGTTTCAAAGTTCTTGCATACATGAGAGAGTATAATGCTAAGATTGGTATCCTAGTATTTCCTGGTCTCGGTATTCGTCAGATGTCTGCTGATGATGAAGATATAGAAACTGCAAGACTAGTAGAGTACGCTAGCAGAGAGCAGGGACTAAAGTTAAAGCTTGCAGATTCGTCCTGTATGTACATTGTTCCTATAGTACCGCTACCAGAGAAAGAGTTTGAGAATATTGATACATTTCGTAAAGTGTTTAATGAAATATTTGAATATGTAGCGAAAAGAATAGTCAGCGAGTATGTGAGCTAGATTACTACTGTATAGTAAATATTGTTAAAAGAAGGTAGTGAACAGAGTTTGCGTACAGTCATGTTCGAGTATGCTAGTTCTTTAACAAAGTTGTACTTAGCAGATTTTATCTTGCCTCTCCTGCGAGTAGCTTTCTGAGGTGCTAATGTTACCTGATGTTGATAGTCTGAGACAGCTTGAGCTACTGGATCGGCGATCGTTTGTTAGACTTCTCGATTTTGTACTAAATCCTAAGCTCATTAAAATAGAGTTAAGTGAGTGCATTGTTGGTAAATCTGGTCCTCAAGCATGTGTGGAGAGTATAGATGTTGAGAATCTTTGTGGTATATGTGGTCTTCAGGACAGAGACAAGTGTCTCAGGTTATTTCTACTTGTTGATCAAGCAGTTTCGATAATGCCTCGTTGTTTAGTTAATAAGATACGTCGTTATTTATCTGCTGGATTTGTTAATGATATTTGGGATATTCTATATGACTGGTGTAGTAAGGTCTTAGAGAATATTGAATTTGTTAAAGTATTGAAGTCACGTGACCTTAAGGCTGAGGATGATTTTAAGCAACATATACTGCTTGTGGTTCCTTCTGAGAAGCACTTCAGGAAGATAAGACATGATCCTGATACATGGCTCTGGAGAAGCATTGCTTATGATGGTTCGTTTGCTCCTTCTGCTATAGGCTGGTTTAGAGATGTTGAGAGAATTGTTCAGGCGCTATCACGTGAGGGTATTAGAACTACAGTCTTCGTCGATGACGGACTAAGTAACCTTGCTGAGGATTTGAGGTATGTATCTCGCTGTGATGTGAAGATTGTGGATATTCCTGAGGATGTGCCTAAGATATGTTATGTCCGTGACCCAAGCATAACCATTCTCGGTAAACCACTGTTATGTAACATGGTTCTTGACTTAAGGCGTGGTGAAGAGGAGGTCATGTCTGAACTTTACACGAGTCTACAGTATGAGCCTCTCCTGAGAGTTAGATGGGGAATAGTGGATGGGAGATTAGAACGTGCATTTATTGAAGGTGGTAACATTTTCCTAATAAGGACAGAGGAGGAGACCTTACTACTGTCAGGAATTGGGATACGTGGAACAAACTATGCTGCTGTGAAGTTTCTGGCAGAGGTACTTCCTGAAGATGTGCGCATTATCTTGATACCAATAGTGAGCTACATTCGAGACTGGGAGAAGGGTGCAGTACATCTAGATGTTGCATTTGCCTACATAGGTGCAGCAAAAGGTCTGAAACTGTGTTTAATAGATTCTTCAAGAGTATGTATATACTCGGCACTTGAGTACGATAGAGAGAAACAGCAGTTCAAAATTATAGAATTATTAAGACTCTTCAAAGAGCTTGACATACATGTAGATGAGCCTCCAGCAGATGACAAGGTTAGTCGAGTAACAATGTTGAACTTTCTAAATCTTGGAAATGGAAAGATAATTGCAGACAAGTATAATCACACAATAAACAAGTACCTAGAGAAGGAGTATGGAATAGACGTCATCGAAGTAGAGATACCACAGATTGAGGCAGGTGGTGGAGGTGTAAGATGTGCAACAAGAGACATATGGATATGATATGAGTACTTAAGGTCAGGCTAGTAGTTTTCTCACAACTATCATATAGTACTGTGATCGCCATATACGTAACTGTCTCGAGACAAGTCTTAGCAGATTTCGTACTCTAGTTAGATTATACGTTCTGTAGAATATTCTTGACTTAGATAGTATGTTATCAACAATGTCTATGTTATCTCTATGTCTACCTCTCAGTATGTTATACTTAAGTCCCAGGAATATATTTGTCCTGTTTTTGATTAAGTTCCATGTAGTAAACATTAGCTGTATTAGTCTTAGTTTTCTAGATTTTGGATGCCATTTTCCATCAAACACTATTACTACGCCTCCCTTTCTAAGTGTCTGAATCCATCTCACAATTGCAATGTGTGGTCTCTCTAATGTCCATAGTACGTGTCTGGATACTACAACATCAACAGTGTAATCTCTGAGTGGAGTTTTCTCACAGTCCCCTTGAATAAAGTCAACATAGAGTGAGTTCTTTAGCTTAGTCTTAGCTTGTTTTAACATGCCTTCTGCAATATCTAGGCATATTACGTTGATTTTGTATTTTTGAAGAATTTTAGCTAGAAAACCTGTTCCACAACCTGCATCAAGTGCTCTAAATGGTTTAATGTTAAATTTGTTAATGACTGCAAGTATGAGTCTTTCCCATACATACTCGAACTCTGTGTGTCCTGGTGCTTTGTCGTAAGTTTTTCCTCTTTTGTCCCAGTATAGTTTTGCTAGGCTTTTAAATGACATTGTTATCCGATTGGTATTACTTGTGGAACATTTTCATCATAGACTATTCTGAATTTTATTCCATAGACTTTCTCTAAGATCTCAGGCTCTAGAACTTCGTCAGGTGGGCCTTCGGCAACTATTTCTCCATTGTTCATTAGGTATATCTTATCGCTATATCTTGCTGCTTGATTTATATCATGCATTACTATTATGACACATAGATCGAGTTTTCTTGTAAGTTCTCTGAGGAGTCTTATTACTTTGAATTGGTTCTTTATATCAAGGTGATTGAGAGGCTCATCTAAGAGTAGTATTTTGGGTTTTCTTGCTAGTGCCTGTGCTATATATATTAACTGCTTTTCTCCACCACTGAGCTCGTTCATGTATCTCTTAGCATAGCTTGTCAAGTCCAGCATGTCTAGTGTCTCTAGGACTGCTCTATGATCTTCTTCAGGTACTGCTACCCTTCCTGAGAGAGACTGTACTCTTCCAAGCAGAACGTACTCGTATACTGTGAGTAGTGAGGGAGGTGGTGTTGTTTCTTGTGGTAAGTAGCTTACTATCCTGTTAAGTTCTCTTTTACTTATTCTAGTAATGTCACGACCTGCAATCTCTATCTTTCCTCTCCAGGGTCTACAAATGCCAGCAATACATTTGAGAAGTGTTGATTTTCCACTACCATTTGGGCCAACTATTGATACTAGTTCTCCCTCATTTGCGCTTAGTGATACACCTCTGAGTACTGGCTCTTTCCCGTACCCGTAGACTAGGTCTTGAACTTTGACTAGCATGATATCACCAGACTCCTCTTCTGCCTCTAATTACGAGGTAGAGGAAAAATGGAATACCTATTATCGAAGTAACTATTCCTATAGGAAGTATTGCACCTGAAAGTATGGTCTTAGCGGCAATTGCCGATGCCGACAGTATTATGGATCCTGCAAGACCTGAAGTTGGTAGTAGAAATCTAGCATCTTCACCAACTAGGAACCTTGCAATATGTGGTGCAACAAGACCAACGAACCCTATTATGCCGACAAAGCACACTGCCGCTGCTGTAAGTATAGCAACAACGACCATAGTCACTACACGCACCTTCTCAGGATCAACACCAAGTGCACGTGCCTTCTCATCACCAAGTCTGAGAGTAACGAGCTCCCAGCTATATCTGAGAAGTACTACTAATGATACTAGAGTCACAGCTGTGACTATCTCAACCTTCAGGATCGACGACTTAATTAGACTTCCAAAGAGCCAGAAGACAATTGCCTGCAGTGCTTCTTCACTTGCGAAGTACTCCATGAGTGATAGTAGTGCACTAAACAGGAAGGATATGGCAATACCTGCAAGTATCAGAGTCTCATACGTGAATCCACGTATCTTACCAATGATCATTATTAATGCACAGGTCAGTAGAGCAAACACGAACGCATTAATTGGCACAATGTAATGGACGTACTTTGTCAGTGGTCCTAGTATGCTTATGCCAAGTGCGTAGACCATTGCAGCGCCAAATCCAGCACCATGAGATATTCCGAGTGTGTATGGTGATGCTAGAGGATTATTCAGAATAATCTGCATGACAGCACCAGCTACACCAAGAGCAAAGCCGACGATAACTGCCATAAGCGACCAAGGCAATCTGAAATCCCATACTATTGCATGTACTACACTACTCACACTGTTCGAGAACAGTGCCTTCAGGACAACTAGAGGAGATATTCCTGAAGATCCAATGCACAGATCTGCAAGGAAGAGACAGAACGTGAGTACTAGAAACATCGTGAGAACGAGTATCCTTCTCGCAACTATGGACTTGTAGATACTTATGTATGACATAAGTATTCTAAAACAAGGTACTACAAGGAGAATATAAGTATTAAGTTTTGAAAAATATTTTAGAGATGATAGGGCTTTAGCCAGCTTTCAGATACTTCTCTATTATAGTCTTGTTCAGACAGAGGAACCAGACGCCTGAGTAGTTCACAGGTAAGAACTTCTCATGGAATATTACGAAGTCCTTAAGTGGGTTAAGGTTCTTAAACAAATCGGGATGCAGTACTTTAGCAA
>JAMOMD010000419.1 GCA_027068725.1 Thermoproteales archaeon
CCTCTGATGTTATCTGCACACTTGATGTTGTTGGGTAGATTATTCCATAGAGTTGCGGAAGATGTGCTGAATATTCGTCTACCAGTTCGTATGGTTCTGTTCCTGTTTGGGACCAAAGATGTAGTTGATGCTGATCTTAGTGGTCTGTTTGGTATATACCAGTTCAGCAATTCACATAAATATAATGGTGCATTATTGTGAAGCGACTTGAATGTCATGATGAGTATCTTGAATTGACATCTCTTCTTGATTTTTAACCAGTGTAGTTCTCTCAGCGTGGGTGTGATGTGTGAGTGATATGGTGTTCTACTGATTACACGTGCCGCGGTGTTCTGTACTAGTTGCATACGATGAATACTCTTTTGTGGTAAGCCGATCAAGAGACTATTACAATAGTCAAGACGCGAAATCACTAAGGATTGAATAAGTGTTTTTACTGCATCGTCAGAAAGGTAGTGTCTGATGCTTTTAATTTTTCTGATGTGGATATTTGCAGACCGGCATGTGTTGGTGAGATGCCTCTCAAACGACATATGCTGGTCTAAGGTTACGCCCAATATCTTGACATGAGTGCTTTCGTGGACGGAAGAGCTACTGATGACCAGATGCTGTTCGTCAATAACTATGGATTTCGGTCGAAAGATGATAAATTCCGTCTTGTCTGTGTTTAGTTTCAATGCATTGTTACTCATCCAGTCGCATATATCCGATATGCACTGTTGCAATCTGCCAATAGTGTTGTCCAATGCCGTTTGTGTGTTGTCACAATGTAGATATATTTGTGTGTCATCGGCATAGCTGTGAAACATAACATTTTGTTTCCTCACAATGTCTGAGAGGGGCCGTGTATACATTGTGTACAGCCTCGCCCCCAATACGGAACCTTGAGGAACTCCAGATATAACTTTGCTGATGCCTGAAAGTGAATCCTCGATGCACACTCGACTGTCTCTGTTTTCTAGATAGGAAGTGAACCATGCCAGGGCAACATCTTTAATATTGTACAGCGACTTCATTCTGCTGATGAAAATAGCGTGGTCCACTGTGTCGAAGGCTGC
>JAMOMD010000420.1 GCA_027068725.1 Thermoproteales archaeon
CTCTATACTTACGTCAAGTGTCTCGGTAGCGTCTAGAAGCTTTGGAAGATATATGTATAACACGCCATCTTTCAGGTATGCTCTTACCTCACTTATCTTTATCTTACATGGGAGCGAGACCTTTCTATATAATCTAAAGTTTGCCATACGCTCTGCCTTCAGGACCTTACCACTATTTCCACCTACTGGTGATGCCGATATCTCGACACTGTCAATCGTCACGCGTACCTTGATGTTCTCCTTTGGTATTCCAGGCATGTCTACCATTAGCACAATTCTGTCACCTTCATCGTACATGTCGATTGGAGGCTCACGAACAACTGATCTTCCGTGTGTTGGAGCAATTTTACTCAGTGCCTCTCTTATTGCATTTTCAGTAACTACAAGATCCTGAGCTACTGCCTGCACAGACGGTGTCTGAAGCTCTACTACTCCCTGTGTTGATACTCCAGACGTTAGTGTCTTTGTTAGCTCGAGATAGCTCATCGATTGTTCGTAATCTCATTATAGTAAAATTGCGCTCTACTTATGTAGGACATACTACAGGAGTATTATTGAGTCAAAGAAAGTCAGGAAAAGTAGGAGCATTCGGTAAGGGGGACCCTATCATCATTCTAGCAAGTCAGTGATCCCCACTCACCACATCCAGTATAGTAATTTGTTAGGGCTAGTTAAAGTTGTGGGGATGAACCCTGTTTTTTGTTTTTGCCTGGCGGCCCCGCCGGGATTTGAACCCGGGACCTACGGCTTAGAAGGCCGCCGCTCTATCCAGGCTGAGCTACGGGGCCGCAGCCGACCCTCGAAACAACAGCCCACACAAAGCCTTAATAAACATTTCTCTGCGACAGGGAGACTAAGGCAAATAATGTTTTATATTGTGGGGGGTCTCAGTGCCTCATGCAGTCTAAGCTACGTGTCCTTACACTGACGTGGGAAGACATAACATCTCACGTAGCAATACTGGCAGACAAGATAAGACAGTCAGGATGGAGACCGGACGTCCTAGTAGCAATAGCTAGAGGAGGACTAGTACCAGCAATGCTGCTCAGTGACTTTCTAGATGTTAAAGATATACTGACTATACAGCTAGAGCACTGGCCAGCTCCTGGAAAAGTAGAAGAGGAGGTCAGGCTCAGGTATGGACTACCTGACGTCGATCTTAGTGGAAAGAAGGTGCTCATAGTAGACGATGTTGCTGATACAGGTGACACACTGAAGTTTGCGCTCGAGTACTTGAAGAGCAAGTACACGAACATTGACGTTAAGACAGCTGCACTGCACGTGAAGAAGAACAAGACAAAGTTCATTCCAGACTTCTGGAGTGTAGAGGTAGATCCAAGCCTCTGGATTGTCTATCCCTGGAACTATGTTGAAGATCTAACCAGCCTCATCAGGAAGGTTCAATGTGAAGGAGAGAACGTTGTCCAGATAATGGAGAAACTAGAGAAAGAGCTTGGTGTAGAGCTGTCCAAGGTATCAACATTATGTATTAAAGAAGCCCTACGTAGGGTCTCTACTCGGTAGAAATGCGCATTATAAAACCTGCAAAGTCACTATACCGAGTCTGGCTATATCTTCTAGTAACATTCTTAGTAATATACTCATCAAGTCTCTTAGCAGGTTTTGGAATAGTTGCATCACAGTCAGTAGTTAAGAAAATATGTTCACTACCAACTAACCCAACACAGTACTTCATCATGCAACTAATGCCACTTCTATATCTAGTTCCAATAATTGGACAAGCAAGCTTAACAGCAGACATTGCAGAGTCTGCAATATGTGTAACATCTACACTACCTCACGCACCCATAACTACTGCAGCAAAGATAGTCAATATACTATTCATAGCATTCCTATTTGCAGTTCCTTCAGCAGACGTTGTACTAATGGTAGCAACCGCCCTGCTTTACCTTCAGTACAGGAAAAACTCAGATATTAAACCTAGAATATATCAGCTACTTAGAGATAGTACATCAATGTATCTACAACATAGCGCGATCGTGATAGTGATACTTCTACTACTTGCAATGTTATCAATATTTGCCTAGTCTCAGAAGCTACTTCAAAGTACTCATTAGTCCAATAAGAACCTTCTGAGGTATTCTAACAAACTTGAAGCCATACTCTCTCAGATATCTAAATGCTGAGCTCGATATGTCCTGAGCAACAAGTATCCCCCTGACGTTTCGTCCAGTTGTCTTCTGCATATGCTCAACATATCTCTTAAGCTGATGAACAGCTTCAGGTCCTGCTTGTCCTCTCTTAACCTCAATAACTACTAGGTTACCATCCTTATCTTCGCAGAGTAGGTCTATTGAACCTACGTTTGTTTCAAATTCTCTAGATATTAATTTAAGTCCAGGCTCGACAAAGTCCAGGTTCTTTACGAGGAAATCTACGATATCTTTCTCGCTTCCAATTACCTTATAGTTCTCTGTGACACCGAGCTTGAATAGTCCTAGGAAGTACAGTGATGGAATTTCTATTTTAACAACTTCGTAAGGATTAGTTCTAACGGACTTTAGTACAAGTATACCATTGTCTACCTGTGCGTAAAGTGTCGCCTTTGGTGGCTGCCATATGACTGGCTCTCTCTTGGTTGCTTCATGTATCAGTAGTGCACCATCTGGTTTCAGAATGACTAGCCTTGGCGCAAGCTCGAGATCTGACTTTGCTCTACCTTCGTAGTGAGCACGCAGATTTCCATATAGTACAATGACAAATCTCGATCTGTGCCTGTTTATGAGAGAGCATGCGTCTTCAGGAGATGGTTCTACAAGAACTATGAAGTTGTCCTGCTGTACATGTTCTTGCTTAGGCTGTTCTGTAGTCAAGTAGCTAAGAATGTCACTCATCTAGAAGAACTAGACGTAGTCTTGATTGATAAAGGTAAGACTAAATACGTGGATATTTACAACGTGCAAGTCTTCTGAGCGATGTTATATCCTCATCAGGTTCTCCTGACACAGCCTCTGTGACAAGAATGGACGACCTAGACTTTACTCCTCTCAAGAAGACACACATGTGAAGTGCCGCAATTCTACAGTACACAAATTTTGCACATATCTTATCACACAGGAAATTTGCGAGTTCCTGCGTGAACCTCTCCTGAAGTATTGGTCTAAGAGCATACCACTGGACTAGTCTTATGACCTTGCTCAGCCCCGGTACCTTGTTCTCTCTTGGTCTGTACACGACTGACACGTAGCCTACAATAGGTAGCAGATGATGCTCACATAAGCTTAGAAACTCTATGTTACGTATCACGACAAGGTTTCTCGAAGAATCCTTAGGAACGGTGAAGAACTTCACATCAGGAGGCTCTGTTCTCAGACTCTTAGTAAGCTCAAGAAGCGCCTGTGCAACTCTTCTAGGCGTCTCTACTAGTCCCTCTCTGTCAGGATCCTCTCCTAAGAGGCGAAGTATTTCTCGGACATGTCTCTCTATTTCTCGTGCTCGGTCAAGTTCGCTCATTCACTTGCCGACCCTTCTAGTTCTCTATAACGCTTTTCTACATACTTCTTGTAAACTTTCTTCGAGACTATTATACCAACCTCGTATAGCATTATGAAAGTGCCTATCCATATCAGAGAGCTTAGCAGAGTTGGGTCTGGGTTGAATATGCACACTAGGATCATCACTATCGCATAGACTATTGGTCGGTACTCAGCGTAGGACTGAGGCTTAGCAACTTCTAGATGTGTGAGTATTGTCATTATGACAGGAGTCTCGAATATTATTGCGGAGAATATCATTGCTCCCATTAGCTCGTTCATTATTGTTCTAGCGAGTATTAGCATGCTTAGACCAAGCATGGGAGTCAGGATTAGGTAAAGTCTGATCAGTGCATGGAATATTATAATGTAGCCAAATGCTAGTCCTACAAAGAAGAGAACAACACTTGAGGAGAAGTATGCTCTGAATATGTTTCGCTCATGTCTGTACAAGCCTCTTTTAACGAATTGGTAGAGCTCTATGCAGAGTACGGGAATGGCTAGAAGAAGGCCGAGAACAACGCAGATGTTGAATATGACCTCTAGTGGCGTCAGGAGACCTAACGTCACTATCTTGACCTTTTCTGGAAGTGCCTTAACTATGAGATCCTGAAATATGAGTGCAGCAATTGGCTTGTACTCCGACAGGAATATTGCTCTGAATAGGTTCGTGTTGCTGCTTGGTGCTGGCATCCAGCCAAGTATGAAGCCTATGACAAATGCTATGACTACTCGAATGAAGCGTCGTCTAAGCTCTTGTAGATGAGCAGTAAGTGGCTCAGGTCTGTCCTCTGTACTTACGCTACTGTCGCTCTGTCTCATTACGAGAGACTAGTACTTGCTAGACGCATTAATGTGTTCAGTACAGACCCAGCAACATGTACTCCACCTCTGTAACTTGACGATACTATTACAGGAACGTCTAAGCTCAGCAACTTTCGCTTAAGCTGAACCTCTTCCTCAGTCTTGCAGGGAGGTGTTGCAATTACGAGATTTGGCCTAATGCCATCCTCGACAAGAGCAAGCACACGTTCTACGGCTCTAACCTTGCTCGATATTACGACTAGACTCTCAGGAGGGAAGGAGAAGCTCTCCACGTTCTCCTCCATTAGGACTCTTGTGCCAGGTCTGAGATATTTCGTGTCTATGAAGGTGACTATCCTGAGGTCATCAACAACAAGATCACGACAGCGAGATGCGACCTCTGTTAACTGTGATAGTTCTCTATTTGACTCGAGCTCGAGCATTAGCTCAACATCTCCTGTTGATGATAGTATTGGGAGAATATCGTACTTTTCCTGAAAGGGCAAGCATTTACGTAGAATCTGTGCAGCAATACTAGTGACAATCTCAGGTTGTTCTAAGAGAGGTGGTAAAACGTCTATCCTCCTACCTGTCCGGCCACTAATTTCTTCACATATCTTCACTATGTCCCTGTAGTGCTGCCCATGACGAACAAGTAGTGGACATACAAGTACCTGATCTGAGTATGTTACAGAATCCTGAATTACTCGCCTAACCTCGTCTAAGTCTCGCAGCTCGACAACCTTGACATCCACGTCCTGAATAGCCTTGCTAAGCAGCGTGTAGAATCGTTCTCTCACAGTATCTAGAAGAGATTCACCACTATTCGTCTGATGTAGAATTAGTATAACGCTAACTTGCATAGCCTCATCATGGCGTTACTACAATTAGATTTAAACATGACTAAAAACATGCTCAGAAGACAGACGTGAAGGCATGCGTTCTCGAACATCCTGGACGCATCAAGGTACGTAATGTCGATGTTCCTGTAGTACAGCGAGGCTGGGTCCTAGTAAAAGTTAGACTAGTCGGCATCTGTGGTACAGATCTCGCCCTTTACCAGGGTAAGATCATCAGAAAACTACCACTCATACCTGGGCACGAGGTAGTTGGCATAGTAGAAGACGTTGGCCCTGACGTACCTAGAGACCTCATAGGGCACAAGGTCGTGTTTGAGATAAACATAACCTGTGGACAGTGCACATACTGCAGATCAGGATTATACACGCACTGCACAAACAGGAAAGCAATAGGGCTAGACATTGATGGTGGAATGGCAGAGTACGTGACAGTACCTGCACAAAACCTACTAATAGTAGACGACATTCCTGATGAG
>JAMOMD010000421.1 GCA_027068725.1 Thermoproteales archaeon
CACTTCAAGACGCCTTCAGAGTAATTGGCGAGCGCGTAGTTGGCGGCAAGACATACAAGATGTACGAGCCCGTTAATGTTGTTGATATATGGCCTCCACATCCTGCAGTTCCTGAGAACATCAGGAACTACGTGCTCCTAGTCAGAAAGCTCATCATAGAGAACAAGCATGACCCATTCTGTCCACCAATAGGAATCTACGATGAGCAAGGACGCTTGAAGAAGGTTGTCATCGACGAGATACGTGACACAAAGGGCAATGTGAGAGTCTACCCTGGCCTTAGACTAAGCAAGGACGAGCTATACCACATGGACTGGTTCGTGGAAGGCGTAGTACTACTCTAAGCAAGCACTTGTAATACAAAGACCATGAAGCTTCTCGAACTTAGAGGAATAACAAAACGTTTTGCACATACTGTAGCACTAGATAACGTAGATTTTGACTTACTCAAGGGCGAAGTTCACGCACTTTTAGGCGAGAACGGTGCAGGAAAAACCACGCTAGTGAGCATAATATCAGGAGTATATCAGCCAGACTCAGGTCAGATACTTCTCGAGGGAAAACCTGTAACACTAAAATCGCCTAGAGATGCCTACAGGAGAGGTATCGTTCTTGTACCTCAGCATCCTGCACTTCCCGAATCACTCACAGTTTATGAAGCACTTGCACTATTTCTCGACAAGTCACCAAGTAGAAAACTCAAGACATTTATTGAGGAAAGGTTAAGAAAGTTTGGAATAGAAGTTGATTTAGACAAGAGAATATCCCTACTGACACCATATGAGAAGGTTAAGGTCGAAATTGCGAAGGCACTTGTAGCAGATGCTAAGATATACATATTTGATGAGGCTACGTCACTCCTAGGCCATGGTGATAGAGAACTTCTTTACAAAATTATTAGGACACTATGTGCAGAAGGTCGAGGAGTCATATACATTACGCATAGAATAGACGAGGTGTTTAATATAGCGGACAGAGTTACAGTACTTAGAAAAGGTAGAAAAGTCCTAACAAGGCGCATAAACGAAGTTACTCGTGAAGAGCTTCTTGAAGCAATGTTTGGGAAAAAGCTTGAGGAGTACGCAGGTCCAAGATCAGCTAGTACGCATGGTGAAGGTCTTGCAGTAGAGAATCTCACGGTTCAGGACGACTATGGTAGGCTTGCTGTACGTAATGTAACGCTGAGCGTGAAGTATGGTGAAATAGTGACTATCCTTGCAGCACCTGGTGCTGGTCATAGAGAATTTCTTGAGGCAATTGTTGGACTTAGAAAACCTGTCAGTGGACGTGTCAAAGTTAATGGAATTGACGTAACTGGAAGGGATCCAAGCTTCATCAGGAGAATGGGAGTTGCGTACATACCTGACGATAGGCTAGGGCTTGGCGTTGCTCCTGGACTTGCAGTAAAGTGGAACCTCGTCATGCGCGACTTGGACAAGTTTACTACGAAAGTAGGAACATTCCACAAGTTCCTAAACGATGCACTCGTCAAGGTTCTTGAAAAGGTAGGTCTAGCTCCTGATGTTTTGCCGGTCCCCTGTGCAGAGCTGTCTGGTGGTCAAATTCAGAGGATAATAACTGCGAGAGAGCTCTTTCTACGAGAAGTCAAAGTCATTGTTGCGCTAAATCCCTTCTATGGTCTCGATTATGAGACTACGTCTCTCCTCAGAAAGACCCTAATAGACTTGAGAAATAGTGGCTGTGCTATACTGGTAGCTACAGAGGACATAGAGGAAGCTGTCAAGCTCGGTGATAGGATTCTAGTAATGCGCGAGGGAAAGATTCTGAAAGAATTCTCAGGTAGCACAGTTTCTGCAAGAGAACTTGCTAAGGTGCTCACGCTATGACTCGTATAAGAATTAGAATAGTCAGAAGAGAACGTACAACAAGAGGTTTTCATCTTCTCCTAACAGTGCTATCACTAATTGGTGCTTTTCTCATTGCTGGTGTTTTAATGATATTTCTTGGTGTTAATCCTCTGGCTTTCTATTCAATATTTCTACAAAGCTCAATCTTAACAACGTGGGGTCTTCAGATAACACTTAGCTATCTTGTGCCAATACTACTCTGCTGCCTAAGTGCAATAGTATCTTACAGAGCAGCACTATGGAACATCGGGCAGGAGGGACAGTACATAATTGGAGCAATGACAGCACTCGCTGCTGGTGCCTTCCTGTTTCCAAATGTGCCTCCACCATTATCGTACATTATCCTTGTGCTTGCAGGAGCAGCAGGTGGTGGAGTCTGGGCTCTAATATGTGGCTTGCTGAGAATAGTCTCCGAGATAAACGAGGCTGTGACAACACTGCTCATGTACTATGTAGCATTACAGCTTCTGAATTATGTGTGTAGAGTAGCTTGGAGAAATCCAGCGTTCGTAGGTCATCCTGAGACGTACTCGCTGGCACCACAGTACATGCTGAGCTTTGGCGGAAGTCTAGCCATAGCCATTGCAGTTCTCGTGATCACGTGGTTCCTGATTGATAGGACAAAGCTGGGGCTAGAGCTTGACTTACTGTCAGAAGGGTTCAGAGTTGCACAATACAGTGGAGTTAAGCCTAGCAGAGTCATACTATGGTCAATGTTCTTCAGTGGAGCGCTTGCTGGAATAAGTGGTGCACTGTATCTTGCCTCAACGTCAGGATTTCTGCAGCCCGAGTTCAGTGTTGGCTATGGTTTTGCTGGAATAATTGCAGCATGGCTATGCGATCTTAAGGTGCTTTATGCACCACTCGCGTCGTTCCTGTTAGCAATGATGTACTCGAGTGGTCATGCACTGCAAGCATGTCTACACGTGTCTATAGACATTATTGATGCTATTGAGGGTCTCATACTCATGGCAGTGCTCACAGTACACTTCTTTACTCGTTACAAGATCGTCCTAGTGAGACAATGATAATTGCAGATATACTAAACTACCTACTTCAGCTAGGAACCGTGTTTCTACTCGCAACTGAGGGTTCACTAGTTGTCCAGAGAGCTGGACTGCTGAACCTTGGAATTGAGGGCTTCTTCGCAATGGCAGCATTTGTGGCATATCTAGTACAGGTAATGACAGGAAACTTCGCACTCAGCATGCTTGCAGCAGTATGTGTGGCAGTTGCTATGAACATGATATTCACAGTACTGACAGTTCACCTAAGACTGAACCACATTGTGTCAGGGCTAGCCGTAGCAATGTTTGGAGTTGGACTAGCCTACGCCTTTGGCAGAAGTCTAGTACAGATACCCGTCTACGTGCAGCTCCCCGTCCTGAACATTGGCGGCATCTACATTGATCCAATAGAGATCCTGTCCTTCATCATAGTTGGCTTGCTGTGGTTCATGATGTATAAGACAAAGCTAGGCTACAAGATCAGGATAGTTGGAGAGGATCCATATGTTGCAGACATGCTTGGCATAGACATAACAAAGGTTAGGTACATTGCAACACTAATCGAGGGAGCGCTAGTAGGAATGGCAGCTTGCTACTACATTCTCGTGTCTGCTGGAGCATGGAGTGAAGGTGTTACAGCAGGCAAGGGATGGCTTGCCATAGTTCTAGCAATGATGGGACTATGGGATCCTCTATACGCGGTTGCTGCAGTGTACACGGTAGTGACTATCCGAGACCTAATAAGACTGGTACCAGGTATTGGAGAGAACGTGTTTCTCCTAGAAGCATTCTCGTACATTATAGCAATATCACTTCTAGCGGTGGTATCGCACTTCGAGATAAAGAAGAGGAAGAGAGTCAGCATACCGCTGGCACTCGCTAAAGTCTACTCAAGAGAAGAGAGAGCAAGAAAGTACACGTAGCAGTTCATCGAGAAAAGCATTTAAAACCGAGGCAAACACAACGCTCGAGAGAAATAGCCCCGGTAGCTCAGCCCGGTCAGAGCGGCCGCCTTGTAAGGCCCCGAGGGGGACACATAAGAATCCCCTCGGGGCTCGAGCCAGCGGCAGGTCCCGGGTTCAAATCCCGGCCGGGGCTCCAAAGGGCTCAGAATTCTCGCATCTCCCTTTTAAACCTGCTAACATTCTCAGGAACATGAGAGTCGAGGAGTACTCTGGAAAGAAGTTGAGTGCTTTCCTCTTTGTTGCATGTATACTAATTGGCACAGGACTCGGACTACTATTTGGAAGACCTGATGTGGGCAGCGTACTCGGGACAGGAGTCGGCTTCATCTTAATGGGAGTATTTAGACATAAAACAATAGTTGAAGAACAAATAAGAATTCCAATATATCTACCTGCGACATTCTTCACAATATCAGGAATAATCTTAATCGCTACCGGCATCTGTATGTTTTTAAATCTTCAGAAGATACTACAATATATTGGAGCTATAGCATGTATAGTGATTGGTCTCTTCGCAGTTGCGTTTGGTCTAATGTTACCATTCTTAAAGAGGGAAAGACAGATGTAAAGTCTAGACAATTACAACGAGTGCTGCCGTATGTCGACTCCTATTGAGGTTCTTAGGAAAGCTGGAATAGAGATAATATGGTTTGACAGTCTAGGAGCAAAATCAATGTGTATACAAGTTGTTACTGATAACGAATTTAGAATTGTTATTGATCCAGGTGCTGCAGAGATGCAACCTAGCTATCCCCTACCTCCTGAGGAGAAGATAAGGTTAAGAAAGTTAGCAATTGAGAAGATAGCAAATGCGTGTGAGAAGTCTAGAGTTTTGATAATAACTCATTACCATTATGATCATCATGTGCTTCCATCAGATCCGCATATTCCTGATCCTAGGAAGATGTTTCTAAACAAGACAATAATAATGAAGTGTCCAAACAAGTACATTAATAATAGTCAATGGGAGAGAGCTAGGCTTTTTATAGAACAGCTTCTGAAGCTTGTTGGAGAAGACATAAGAAAGTACCTAACTAAGCCACAGGAGACGGAGTTTGAGGATCCTTGTACGAAGCTTAGTGTTGCTCTTTCGAAGAGCTTTGGCGATTATGATGAGAGACGCAGACAACTACTTCAGGAAGGGAAGAAATGGTTTACGAAGCTTGCGAGTGAGCTATGGTCAAGGCATGACTGGGTCATGGAGATAGAACTTCAGGATCTTAAAATTCTCTGGGGAGATTCAAGGAAGTTCGTATTTGGAACCTGTGAAATTCAGATTCTTGAGCCTTGGTTTCATGGTGTGGAGTACGATAGGACAGGATGGGTCACGCCGCTAATAATCAGAAACAGGGGATACACAGTATTCTACACCAGTGATCTAATGGGACCAATAATAGAGGATTATGCAGAGTTCATAGCATCCCTCCGTCCTGACATTGTGATTCTCGATGGTCCTCCAACGTACCTATTTCCATACATGTTCAATAGAATAAACTTGCAGAGAGCAATAGATAATGCAATAACAATAATCAAGGCCAAGCCACGGCTAATAATTTATGATCATCATCTTCTACGTGAAAGAAAATGGCGTGAACGTGTGAAGCCAGTTTTCGAGGAAGCTCAGAAGAGCGATGTACTAGTTCTGACAGCTGCAGAAGTTCTAGGGGATAAGCCGCTCATTGACAAGCTCTAGGTAAGGTGCCTATGGAAGTGTTGGAAATACCTTATCGACAGGAAGTCTCAATTTCTGTGCTACCTGTGCTAGATGCTT
>JAMOMD010000422.1 GCA_027068725.1 Thermoproteales archaeon
TGCTAAACTCTGTGAATGCTGAGGCTACCGTCGTCGTGTGTGGTAGCAACATTGATGACTACATTGTTGATAAGGTTCAGAGATTCCTAAATGCTAAGGTGCTAAAGGTAGGTAGGTGCATCCTTGTTAGGGTTAGTGATGGTTTGCCTAGTGTTGCTGAGCGTGTTCTAAAACTTGTAGATGCTGTAAGTGGATACAGGCACGAGGACAAGGTGTAGACCATGACTTGGGACGTCACTAAGCTACCTCAGGAGAAGCCGAGCATTAGGGTTAGTCTACCACTTGTTGGTAGGTTTGTTCCACGTCCAAGATTTGAGGAGGAGTATGAGAGGAATGAGCTGTTGAAGCATGATAATGCGAATATTCCACCGTCAGCCTCCGCGATGTATGTTTACAATACGTTGAAGTTGCTTGAGCAGGAGTTTGACCAGTTCATGATGTGTTACTGCCCTGAGGCACTTAGAGCACACAAGGACTTGCTCATCTATATTCACAAGGTTCCTGAGATACTGTACGTAAAGTATTGTCAGGGAATTGAGGCTAGGATCATAACTAGGCGTGGACTAATTGCAAATGTTACAAGTGGACCACCTAGACACTTGACTACTGCTGTTGAGCAGATTAAGCGTGCAGTCATCTACGCGAACTTTGAGTCTGCTGGTGCTATTGGCATAAACGAGATCTGTCTAGTACTTGCACCATACGTTAGGCATGACCCAGATGTTCGAGACTTCAAGCATGTTCACAATGCTGTCCAGAGCTTCCTATATGAGCTAAATGCAACAGAGAGACCAAGCGCACAGAGCCCATTCACGAACACTGGCTTTGGAGTAGAGTACGGCGAGGACACCCTGAAAGAGTACAGGGTGTACTATGCGGGTAGGGATGTTGGTACCGCATCCGAGTACCTAGATGAGGCACTCATGGTGTTTTCCGCACTTGTTGTAGAGTACCTTAGTGGTGATTTTGAGGGTAAGCCACACACGTTCCCAATACCATCGATAGTGTATACACAGCACCTACGTGATAGACTTAGCGAGTTTGACGTAGG
>JAMOMD010000423.1 GCA_027068725.1 Thermoproteales archaeon
GAGGTTTTTGCTAGGCTTGAGAGGTCTCTTGAGGAGTTTGTGGAGGAAGTCAATAGACTTAGGAGGATGCTCGATAAGTTGTATAAGCGTCTTGAAGAACTGTTGTGATGTTGGGTGTAGTGGCTATGGGTGACTGTTTTCTTGTTAGGTGTCCATGGTGTGGTCACGTGTTTGCTTTGGGTAGGGACGTCGTTAGTTGGGGACTGCATCGCGAGGAGATTACTGAGGTAATGAATGGCGAAGAGTACGTTGGCTCTAGGTGGCACAAGGCAGTATTCGTAAAATGTCCAAGGTGTGGACACGTGCAGACTATTTTACTTGACTAGCACAGGCTAGGTGCACCACGTTTGTTGCATTGTCGGCTACCCTATTAGTATAGTGGTTCGGCTCCCTACCCGTCAGAAACTGCCAGTAGACAGCTTCTGATGGAGATGGTAGTGTTTTCTGACTGTTTTCTCCGAGCAAAAACGTGCGTTTTTGAGAAATCTATTCAGAAGTTGCTAGTTAGGCATTTTCCGAAGACTGGGTGCGTTACAGTACCTGTCCTGCAACTAGTATTTCCCTAGCCTCCAAGCACATTATCCTTGCATTGTTGTACTGTAGGCACGTCTTGGCTATTTGACCCTCAGCATTTACCTCTGGGCTTGTCCATTCTAACTTTTCTAGCAGTTGGTTGAGTTGTCTCTTTGCGTCTTCTACCAGTATGTCTGCAATGTCTTCGTAGGTTTCCATGTGTTTGTCTATTATGTGTGTTGCTTTCTCAAGTACAAGGCTTGGAAACTGTTCGCCGAGCCCACAGTGCACCAACTCGATAATGTCCTTGCCTTCTCTAGCCTCGAACTTTTTCACATGCCACTCCCCCTCATGGACAAGCTCCGAAATTAGCCACATGGCTAGGTCCCTAAGCATGTTCGCCACTAGTGGACCAACACCGTAGCCCAGTGGTAGTTTACACAGCTCGTCATAGTCAATGACTATCCTAAGGAGAACACACCTCTGCATAAGTAAGAAGATAAGAAGAAGCTTAAGGGCTTTACCCAACAATTAGCCT
>JAMOMD010000424.1 GCA_027068725.1 Thermoproteales archaeon
TTCAAGGGCGTGCCAGTATACTTCGGAGTACTAGAGCACTAAGAAAGCTGACAGAAACTCCTCAAACATAGACTTCTAACTTCAAACCAAGTCCATTCACAAACTTATCATTCCCACCTTTCTTCTTTCATCTTTTCCTACTCAACATTACTGATCAGCGTATAGCCCTCTCCTCATCCTGTCAGGGGCCTATCAATTCATCACTCACTACTCAACAATCACTGAACTCTCATTTTCAGGTTATTTCAGCATTTTTCGCACTGTTTCATGGCAGAGAAATCTCTTTCGACCATGAAACTCCGCGATTATCCTTATCTCGGAAAATCGCGACGGATCCCTCGAGGCGTATGACCTCGAGAAGACTACTAACAAAAACAGTACTACTAGCAGCTCTAGCAATAACGATCGTAGCTACAGTAGCTATAGCACATGCAGCAACACTAACGTACTGTACAGCAGCAAAGGTCGTGCTAACAAGAGCTGAGAAGCTACTAAATGTAACAAAGTACATAGTAACAGAATTCAACATAACTAACACGTACATAGAAAAGCTAATAACAACAGGTCAAGAACTAATAAACAAATCACTAAGTTACTTAGAGACAGGTAACTGCTCTCTAGCACTACAATATGCTATAAAGGCAACAATAGTACTGAACAAAGCATATGCAGCAGCCATTGCAAAATCATACATAGCCCAGCACAGGATCGTACAGAACATAGTATCGAACTACACAATATTCATGTGGAGATGGACTGAGAGAATATACGCACAGACAATGAATAGAACAAGACTAATGAATAGAACAGAAGTCAGACATCAGCTGAGAGAAATAGTTAGAAACTGTATCACAGAGTGCAGAAACGTCACTGGTCTAAGAAGAGTAAGATGTATGCTAACCTGCGTAGAGAATAACATAACGAAGACCTTCAGAATAAATGCAACAATAGTTAGAAGAATCCTAGTAAGAAGATTTGCACATATACTCGAGAGAAGACTAGCAATGTACCTGACACACGTATCCACAATAAATATAACAGTGATAAGAAAGCCAGAGATAATTAATGGAACGTGCAGACCAGGACTAGTTAAGGTATGTATAGAGAGACCTCTACTAAACAAGACAACTTGTAGACTAGTCATAATTCCATGCAATAAAACAGAGATTGAGAAGATTGAGCAGAAAATGATGACACTGTACAGAGAGATGCAGAGAGAATTACTAAGGATAAGGTACATGATAATGAAACTGAGGCTGCTGAGAATGATCTATAGACACATGAACATGACATTGAACATGACAGTCACAACAAACATAACAGCAATACGTGTGATAAATCTAACAAAGTACATAGAAAGACTAGAGAAGGCACTACACATACTGAGACATAAGTTTGAGGAAAGGCTGCACAATATCGAGAAGGTAATTGAAATGATTAGAAGACACCACGAGCATGTAAGAATAATGAATGTGACAGGTCCAGAAGAGCATCATAAGGTAAGTATTGAACATGAGACAGCACCAGTATGTACTGTTGGCAATGTGACATGTGCAATAAATATGATAACATCAATGTATGGAGAGTGCATAAACAGCGTGAAGTACATGAACTATAGAGGAGCGTACTGCATAGTTATTGTTCCTAAGAATGTGACATGTGAGAGAATACTGAGAATGAAAGTTCACGAAATAATGCCAGGAGTAAGAATATGCATACTGAGACCAGGCACAGTAATGAACGAGACTGAGACATTACCAATGCCAGGCATGGAGACTAGTAGAGGAGAAGCACATAGATAGAGTACTACTACATATAGAAACTGGAACAACTTCTCTAAATCCCGTCCTTTCTTCTAAATTTTCTTTAAATTCCTTCTTTTTATTTTGAATTCATCTTATATATTATCAGGGAACCCCGAACTCATCATTTTGTTAGTTTTCAGAAAACCGTGCATTCATCACTGTCTATTTTCTGCATTTTGCAGAGCGTCGTGTTTTTATTTTTCTTAGTCTGGTTCTTGTCTAGATGATGATCTCAGGCGGCACTGTAGTATGATGACTTTAGCCTTGTCTGAACCTTTTTGAATTAGTATGCCTACACTGTCTAGGTAATGGGTGTTACAGAGTTAGGGAAGCTTATACCTCCTGAAGTTAGGAAGCAGGTTGATCTTAAGCATCTTCAGGGTAAGACTATAGCTATAGATGCGTATAATGCACTGTACCAGTTCTTAGCATCTATCAGGCAGCCTGATGGTACGCCACTAATGGATTCGAAGGGTAGAATAACGAGTCACTTGAGTGGACTCTTCTATAGAACAATAAATTTCCTAGAGGAAAAGATCTGGCCTGTCTACGTGTTTGATGGCAAGACTCCTGAGATGAAGCTTCTCGAGATTGCTAGAAGAAAGAAGCATCGTGAGGAGGCGCTCGAGAAGTGGGTTAAGGCTCTTGAGCGTGGTGATAAGGAGGAGGCACGTAAGTATGCTAAGAGAGCACTGTTCTTGACTACTGAGATGGTTGAAGATGCTAAGAAGCTTCTGTCGCTGATGGGTGTTCCTTGGGTACAGGCACCTGCTGAAGGTGAGGCTCAGGCAGCGTACATGGCTAGGAAGGGCAGCGTGTGGGCAGCGGGAAGTCAGGACTATGATGCGCTGCTGTTTGGTGCTCCTAGACTTGTGAGAAATCTCACAATCACGGGGAAGAGAAAGCTTCCAAACAGGGACGAGTATGTTGAGGTTAAGCCTGAGATAATCGAGCTTGATGCAGTTCTCAAGGCACTCAAGTTAAAGGATAGGTCGCAGCTTATTGACCTTGCAATACTTCTAGGCACCGACTACAATCCTGACGGTGTTCCAGGAATAGGTCCACAGAGAGCTCTCAGGCTAATACATGAGTTTGGCTCGCTTGAGAAGATGCTCAATACTGTGCTGAAGAATGTGGAGTTTCCTGTGGATCCACTCAAGATAAAGGAGTACTTCCTGAATCCTCCAGTCACGGACGACTACAAGATAGAGTTTGGTGAACCTGATGAGAAGGGGCTAATAGAGTTCCTGTGTCACGAGCATGATTTTAGCAAGGAGCGTGTTTTACGTGGAATAGAGCGTCTTAAGAAAGCTATGGCCAAGAGGAAGGAGTCTAGGATAGACCTATTCTTCTAGTCCTGAGAATTGACTTAGGTTTTTGTAGAATAGTACTAGTCTAGTTCAGGGTGTCTACTTGAGCGTTAAGAGCCTAGTAGCAGCGTACAACGAGCTGACTAAGCTAGACCTGAGAATACTGAGAGTGATAGAGGTTGCTCACAGGAAGTACGAGTGGGTCCCTATTGAAGTCATAGTGAAGTGGAGTAACAGGTCCTGGGAACTAGTATCCAAGTCGCTGAAGAAGCTTAATGCGCTTGGCATGGTCATAAGATGGAAAGGCAACTACACAGGTTACAGACTAACCTACACAGGGTATGACGCACTTGCACTACACACATTAGCAAAGCGCGGAGTCATTGAGAGACTGAGCCCAACACCTCTAGGAGTAGGCAAGGAGAGTGACGTCTACGTAGCTGAGGACCCAGCTGGCAATAAGCTCGTGGTGAAGTTTCACAGATTAGGCAGAACTAGCTTCAGGCAGACTAGAAGATTCAGAATATGGGTAGGAGACAGGAGACACATAACGTGGCTATACGAGTCTAGACTCTCAGCACACATGGAGTATAAGGCACTCGTCATGACGTACAATGCTGAAGTACACGTTCCACGACCAGTCTCAGTCAATCGTCACGCAGTTGTGACATACTACATAGAGTCTCTCAGATTAATTGAAGTGAAGAGAGGATTATCAAATCCTGATGATGTTCTTGGCACAATTCTCGACGACGTAGCAACAACATATAGAGAAGTTGGAATAGTTCACGGAGACTTGAGTGAGTATAACGTCCTGATAAGTCTAGAAGACGAGACACCATACATAATAGACTGGCCACAGTGGGTTCCACGAACATACAGGAACGCAATAGATCTACTACGTAGAGACCTCGAGAACATACTCAAGTTCTTCGAGAAAGAGTACGACATACACGTCGACCTAGACATAGCACTCAAGTGCATAACAGAAGGCATCGAAGCAGGAGAACTCGAACTAGAGGAAGCGTTTGAGAAAATGCTTGGAACAAAAGAACTACGCGAGTACGTGCTCGGAGAAGAGAGTGAAGAATCCATAGAGAAAGCACTCGACAACATAGAGAAAGAATTCTCAGAAACAGGCAAAGAAGAACAGGAGAAAGTTAAGATGAAAGTACTAGAAAAAGAGAAACAGGAGACAGAGAAGAGCTCAGACTCAAGTGATGATAATCCGGCACCCTGAAAGATGAAGAAGGGTATCCTAGCTGAGTAGTCTTCTCGTTATTTTATTTCGATGTGTGATAAGTATCTGTAGTAATTTTCAATACGTTTAGCCTTTCGCATAGTTAAGTATAGCAAATATGTGATCTATTTTCTCGTTAGTTGGGGGACCATATCTCATTCTTATGCATTTGTATAATTGTCTTGCCTGCAGTTTATCTATAAGCTGTATTGCCCGTGTATTTGCTGACGGTATAGTAAGTATTCTTGCACCAAGCTCATATGCCTTCGATAATAGTACTAATGCGTCTTCAGTATTTGAAGCAATGAGTGGCCCAACACGGTGTCTATAAACTAGTGCGTAACTATTGTTGTACAGTAGTACTTTTGCTCCTCTATTGACATATGTCTCGAGAACTTTTGTACGATCTGCGCCAAAGATTTCAGTATCCTTATGAATAACTTCCTGCGGTAAATAGTTTAATACTTGGACTTTTGATGTATCTACGCTAGGTTCATACTTAGAAATTTCGTACGATATTGTGTAGTACTCCTCAATAAATCCAAATTTTCTGTACAGGTTATATCCCGCACTAGTTGAGTCTAGTCTAATAGTCCTGCTACCGTGAGACAGTGCTATTTCAAGTAAATTTCTGAGTATTGTCGAGCCAATGCCTCTGCGCTGATATTCAGGTTTAACAGCCATACAGCCTATCCATGCGACATGACCATAGATGAATACGCAGCCCATACCAACAACATCATCGCCAAGTAGCGCAAGAAGACAGCCCTGCGGAGAAACATTGAGACATATCTCAAATATTTCCCTCAGGATATCTCGAGGACCAGTGTAACCATAAGCCTCGATGTATAGATCAACCATGAAGTCGATATCCTCTACACGTGCTGTCCTGATGCTAAGATTCACAGTAAGACGAATAGTGTTATCTTTCTAATGTGTTTGTTCTTTTTCTTGTTTTGTTAGTGTTTTTCCGAATGTTAGTATTGCTAGTGTTCCTAGTATAGTTGCTATGTAGAAGTTTGTTTTTGGTCCATAGAATTTCCATATTATTGAGCCTATGAATGGTGCTAGTGATGTTGTAAATCCCTGTAATGTAACTGCAGTTGATGTAACTAGTCCCCTAATTTCTCTAGATGTTGATGATATTACAAATGCTGACTCAGCAGCTTCATGTAGGAAAAATATGAAAGATGCCAACGCGTATAGAATAATAAACAAGTACTTACTCGATACCTGTGGTAGT
>JAMOMD010000425.1 GCA_027068725.1 Thermoproteales archaeon
CCTCTCATCTGGGATCCGGAAAAGAAGATCCTGAAGGTTCTTGACCAGAGAAAGCTTCCACACGTTGTGGAGTACTACGAGGCAAAGGATGAGCAGGACGTGTTCAAGTGTATAAGAGAGATGTATGTACGTGGAGCACCTGCAATTGGCATATGTGCAGCATATGGCATGGCCATGGCCTGCATCAGGAGACTAGACAAGGTTACAACTCTCGAAGAGATGTTGAGAGAGCTTGAGAACGTTGGTAACTACCTCGTTAAGGCGAGGCCAACTGCGGTTAACCTAGAGTGGGCTGTGAGGCGCATGCTATCTACTGCCAAGAGGCTTGTTGAGTCTGGTCAGGTAAGGACTGTGAAGGAGCTTGCTGAGAAACTTGAGGAAGAGGCGGTCAGGATTCAGGAAGAGGAGTTCGAGATTGAGCTCAAGATTGCTATACATGGCTTAGAGAAGCTCGAGTCCTGTAGAGCAGTCATGACACAGTGCAATGCTGGTGGTCTTGCAGGTGCTGGACTTGGCACAGCTCTTGCACCAATAAAGTTGGCAAAGTTCCTTGGCATTGACTTGAAGGTGTATGTTCCAGAGACTAGACCATGGCTACAGGGCGCGAGACTCACAGTATATGAACTACATGTCGAGGGAATACCCTACGTCCTGATAGCAGACACAGCAGTAGGCTACGTCATGTACAGAGGACTAGTAGATGCAGTGATCGTTGGTGCTGACAGAATACTCAAGGATGGGCATGTCATTAACAAGATTGGAACATTCAAACAAGCAGTAATTGCGCACGAGCTTGGTATACCGTTCTACGTTGCTGCACCAAAGTCAACCTTCGACTTTGAGAGAAAGATAGAAGATGTTGTGATAGAGGAGCGCGATCCTGACGAGGTCAGGAAGGTTAGAGATGTGCTAATTACACTACCTGATGCACCAGTGTACAATCCTGTCTTTGATATTACACCACCAAAGTACGTCACAGCAATAGTGACAGAGTATGGAAACATCTACCCACCATACGACAGGAACATACCGAAGGTCCTAGGCGTAGA
>JAMOMD010000426.1 GCA_027068725.1 Thermoproteales archaeon
TTTACTAACTCACTTTTTCAAAAGTATATTATGCGAAGTATATTATATTTGGAAGGATCTATTTTTAAGTTAGGTTAACTTATATTTTGTATTTTAGAATATTCTACAGGATCTATCGAGATAGGCCTTGGTATAGTGTTTTGGCTTTAGTTTCTCTACGATGTAGTCGAATGCTCTTTCAGCGTCGCTCTTTGCGCCACATGTGTACACGTCAAGTGTTGCGTATCTGTATCTTGGCCATGTGTGTAGTGCAATGTGGCTCTCGATTACTAGTGCTATGACGCTGACTCCTTCCTTATCGTTTCCGTAGAATCTCCAGGATCTCACATCAACGATGTGCATGTTGGCTACTGCAGCAGCCTCGATGACTGTCTTTCTTAGGAACTCCTCGTCCGATAGTATCTTCTCGTCTATCTCATACAGGTTACCTACTATGTGCTTTCCGTACACTTGCACGTTCTCGCTCTTTGTCCGTCCTAGCAGTAGTTCGGCAATGGCTCTCGCCCTCAGCTGTGCGAGCATGGTTAATTTTTAAGCCTTTTCCCGAACTCACTCAGTGTCTGCACCTTTTGTGCCGACGCCACGTGAGGTAGTTATGGAAATTCTAAGACTAGCTGCCGTAAGCTCCGAAGACATTGTCGTTGACCCAGGGGCAGGAGACTGCAGAATAGTGATAGAGGCAGCAAGACAGTTCGGAGCCACCGGAATAGCAATAGAGAAACTGCCACATCTCATCAAGCACTGCATAGAACATGTGCAAAAACACAAACTTCAGGATAAGGTACTGATCGTGTGGGGAGACCTCTTCAACTTTAATTACTCCATAGCAACAGTTGTGACACTCTATCTCGGCCCTGAACTAAACGAGAAGCTTCGTCCTAAGCTTGAGCGTGAGCTTCGTCCTGGTACAAGAATTGTTAGTCACGACTTCGAAGTACCAGGATGGAGACCAATCAAGATTATCAAGGTACGTAGCTGGAAGAAAGAGCATACACTATACCTGTACATTGCTGGCCAAAGCTTCTAACTAGAGTTAGTAATTCTCTAGAAGAACAATGTCTCTCGATAGCTTACTAGCTTATGAGCAACTATGGTAATACGAAATCGTTTACAAGTTACTGCAAGTCTCTTCATGTAACATGCGCGTCTGATTACTTATTAATTGCAGAATCAACAGCTGTCTTACATTAGTTTTAACATCTTACTCATTTGCTCTAACTTCAGCATGCTTGTAACATTTAATGTTGTTAAAATTGTGAAACCACAGATCATAACAGCAAGATCGGTTCCTATCAATCCCATAAGACGAACTGTAGCTGAAACTGCTGTAGCGATAACCGATATCGCGATTGTAATTATGTTTAGACAAGCACAGGAGAACGACCTTAGCTAGATATTCGATAACAACATTAAAAACTGCCTGAATAGGCTGCAGATTGCTTTGTTTATGAAGTGTCAGCACTGAGAGGAGTCATCATTATTCAGGCCCAAGCTGAGTCATCACGTAAAACTCGGCAAGGATAGGTATTTGTGACTGTCAGTATGGTAAGACATCATCACGGAGGACTCAGTTAGACGGGTCACTCATCACTTGTAGCAAGCATTTACCATCTTCTGTACATCTTGACTTTCTTTTGCATGCTCATCTTTGCATGGTACATCTTCAGGTTCTGTATGTACATCTTCTTTATCCACATGTACCACTTCCACTTTTCTCTATGTGCACGTTTGCCACGAAGACGTGGTCTCCATCTTGGTCTAGGCATGTTACTATTGGGTCAAGCTACGCCGGGGGAGATTAGACTTTGGTTATGTGATAACTGTGTTTAATGAACTAGTTTTAGCTTAACGAGAAGTGTTCTGTATCCTCCCTGCACCGTCTCTATAGAATCCACGAGTTTGAAACCATGCTTCTCGCACGTTCTTAAAAAAGCGTTGTAAGTTCTCTTAAACACGGGCATTGCAATTACGACATCGTCAGTACAGATTTCTCTAAACTTAGAGAACATTCTACTATAGAAGTCTTCTGTAAGCTCAAGTCGTAGACCACGTGGAGGATCAGTTACAATACGATCATATCGATCTCTCACACTTATTCTAAAGAAATCGCCACACAATACATCAACCCTCTCTTGAATATGTTCTCCAGCAGCTCCTAAGTTAGCCTTACCCTTACTTAAGAATTCGTACGATATGTCAATACAAGTAAACTTTCGCGGATTCCACATTCTACAGTACTCTATAGGTATTGTGTAGCTTCCTGCAAATGGGTCTATGACAAAGTCTCCAGGACCAGCCAGTAGGCAGAGTGCGGCAGCAAGAACAGGATGAAGAGATGCACGAGACTTATACCTCGTATACCACCTACGGTAGAGTGGTTGAAAAGTACCAATATCTAAGAATATTCTAATTCTCCTAAACAAAAATCTTGCAGATAAAACATAATCGCCGCGAGCCTTAACAAGCTTGCACTTAAGTACACGCTCAGCTTCTCGCAAGATTACTCTCTGTAACCTTCTACTAATTTCATAGAACCTAAAAGTCACAAGAGACCCTTCTCTAATAAAATCTCGAATTTCCCTAAACTTCTTCCTAAGTTCCTGTCTCAGAGTTTTTACATCTCTTGTATAATCAACTTCAAATAGCTGAACTTCAACATAGTTAACAGTTTGTAACTTCCTGAGCAGAGGTGCTGTATCTGGAGTTACATCAATGTACAGACAGTGATCTTCTCTATAGACAATGCTGTGTGAGATATTCCTATTCTTGAGCTCTTCCTGAACTAATCTTGATAATCCAGGCATGGTCTCAAGCACAGCAAGCATGAGAGTGCTAGTAGCTGGTGAGGGACCTCACGTATTAACACTTGCGTACTACATAGCGATGACTAATCCTGACGCTCACGTAACGATCGCACTTCCTGAAGAGGGGTCCTTCCGAGATCAGTTACTTGGAATAGATCCAATATTCACAGAGCGTAGCCTGACAGCACTTGGCTGTGAGATAACTACACTAAGATCAATCGATGTGTCAAGGTTTGACAGGATTGTAGATGTGATGAGTTATAGCGTAGATGTAGAAGGGGATCATGACTGTGTAGTAGGCCTCGGTACTATAGAACAAGCACTTGCGCAGAAACTTAACTTACCAATATGTATAACGGAAGAGCAGCTGGACAGTGACGTCCTGAAGTATGTCTCAGCGAGAGCTAGGGAGAAAATTCGCGAGCACTGTACCAAGCCACTCAAAGTACGGTACGGTATTAAGCATGTTGAGCACAGAGGCTGCACATATGTTGGGTATGGTCTTGAGGTCAGGTATGGAGTCTGCAGAGGAGTACTTAAAGACGTAATAAATGTGCACAGACACTGTATTCTGACCGGAATCACGATAGGACTCAACCTGAACGTGGACATTCGTGAGGTGCCATTCTGGCATGGAGCAGCACTTGGCAAGATCGAGATACTTACAATAGGCCCAACTACCCGCTCGATGCTTGATCGAGGAATAATGACAACATCAATAAGTATGTCAACAGAGGATTCGTACATGAAGATACTGGCAGTCTACAGACAGAACATAGTTGGTGTGCAGATTGTGCGAGAAGAAGGAACTATCGAGAACATTGCAGCTCCACTCTACTCTATGCTAGTGTCCGACAAGTTTGATGCTTTGAGAAGACTACTATTTACGCCTGTTCTCTTCAGGGGTGGTTTACGCACATGGGTTGACCATATGATAGAGATGAGTATTAGGGAAATGTACTGGCTGTTCTACACTTGACGTAACTGTTGAAAACAGTGACGAATATTCTCGAGCTTTAGTGAACTAGCATGATTAAGCTTCCAGAAGATGGTGAACTAATAAGAATAGAGGGAGGGGTCTGGAAAGTACCTAACAAGCCCATAGTAGCCTACATTGAGGGAGATGGCATTGGTCCTGAAGTCATAAGACCAACAATAGAGATTGTGAACGAGGCAGTTAGTCTGTGCTATGGAAGTTCTAGAGAGATAAAGTGGGTTAAGCTCTATGCAGGTGATGAAGCCGAGAAACTGTTTGGCACTAGACTTCCTGAGGAGACACTCAAGACGCTTGAGGTTGTGAGAGTTCTACTCAAGGGACCACTATACACTCCTCCTGGAGGAGGATGGAGGAGCATAAACGTCTTCCTGAGACAGCACTTTGATCTCTACGCAAACATTAGACCAGTCAAGTACTTCGATGGTCTACCCTCGCCTCTCAAGAACCCACAGGGTATAGACATGGTAATATTCAGAGAAAACACAGATGACCTATACGTAGGTATTGAGTGGCCTTGGGATAGTCAGGAAGCTAAGAAGGTGAGAGAGTTTCTGAAAAAGGAGTTTGGAATCGAGCTTCCTGAAGATACTGGAATTGGTATAAAACCAATGAGTCGATACAAGACTATCAGGATAGCGAGACTAGCGATAAGGTACGCCATTAGTACAGGAAGGAAGTTCGTCACAGTTGTGCACAAGGGAAACATAATGAAGTATACTGAGGGAGCGTTTCGTGAGTGGGTATACGAGGTTGCTCTGAAGGAGTTTGGTGACTACTTCATAACTGAGAAGGAGCTGTATGAGAAGTATGGAGGAAGAATTCCTGAAGGAAAGCTAGTCATAAATGATAGAATAATGGACAACATGCTACAGCAAATAGTGCTAAACCCACAGCAGTTTCAGGTAATAATATGCCCAAACGTCAATGGTGACTATCTCAGCGATGCTGCCGCCGCACTTGTTGGCGGTGTCTCAGTCGCACCAAGTGCAAACATTGGAGATACAGCTGCGCTATTCGAGCCTGTGCATGGCACAGCACCTGACATTGCTGGAAAAGGAATAGCTAACCCAACAGCTGCACTGCTCTCAGCCTGTCTAATGCTTGAGTACATGGGCTGGCATGAGGCAGCTAACCTCATTAGAGAAGCCATACAGGAGGTTATAAGGCAGGGCAAGGTCACGGCTGACTTAGCTAGACTGATGGGCAAAGATAAGTATCTCAAGACTGAGGAGTACAAACGAGAAATACTTGAGATAATGCACAGTTTAAAACACTAGTACCTTAACCAAGAGAGCTAACCGATGACCTACAGAGAGCTTGAGGAGCTACTGCATAAGCTGATCACAGCAATAAGACAGAGCACACAGCAGGAACAGCAGATAGTTAACGAGGACTTTGCTAAACAAATAGTGAGCTTCATAAATACACTATGGCAAGGCCTCAGAATACCCGAAGACTTGAAAGCGAGACTTGTCGAAATGATAGTTGACTATACACTAAGAGCAACACTGAGAGTAAGTCCAAGAAAGAGAAAAGAAAACGAGGACAACTCACAGTACATACCAAGCACGTACTTCATATAACTCACAATTTAATCAGGATGATGAGCGCACCCTAAGATGATAGATGATTTGAACGCCAGCGACTGATCTCTCTTTATACTCCATGAGGCCTATACACTATCAGGAAGTACTTAGCATCTTCAGTAAGCACGATCTGCCTAGTGTCTCCCATCTTTAGGATCTTTATTATGTTACGCTTCTCAAATTCATTCACAATTTCAATAAATTC
>JAMOMD010000427.1 GCA_027068725.1 Thermoproteales archaeon
TTGATGTATCAGAACCTCTGACCCTCTTCATCTGTCTGCTACCAGCGTGCTCATCACTTGGCTAGAACATGTGTAAGGCTCCTCTTTTAAGTTCGTGACATCGACGTCACTGCATAGGATACGTGTACCGCGACGTGTGCTATCCTTTTCGGGAGCTTATTTCTGTCTATTGGTGTGCTGAGTATTTTGTGAGCAGCCATGTTGTAGAATTATCAGAGTTGTAAAAGATTGTGTGTATGGAGTCTAGGAGCTTGGGTAGGCTCATTAGATGTGAGGGTGAGGTTCCTCAGGAGCTGAGTGATAAGGCTAGGACACATGTGCCACGTGTTGAAGTTCAGTCTCCTGTCAAGAAGGGTGAGGCTGTTACCGTTAGGATATTTGTCACAGAGCATCCGAACAGGCCTGATCATCATATAGAGTTCCTGGACGTGTACTATGAGGAGGATGGGAGACAGTTCAATCCTATACATGTTGCACATGTGCGCTTAACGCCTGAGATAGTGGAGCCGTATGTGGAGATCAGGATTCGGCCACGTGCTTCAGGTTGGTTACATGTTGTTGCTTACTGTAACATGCATGGATTATGGGAAGCTGTTAGACGTATCGAAGTTAGGGACTGATGCAGTTCGAATTTCGAAACAAAGCTACTGGAGTTCTAAATTGTTCGACAAGAATTATCGAGCCCCTCACTGTTAAATTACTGTTATTTCATATTGGTTACCTAACTATGCCAGTTCAAGCACCTTCAATAGGTGAGAAGTTTCCAGAAATAGAGGTTCAGACTACGCATGGCAGAATAAAGCTTCCTGATCATTATCGAGGCAAGTGGCTTATCCTATTTAGCCATCCTGCAGACTTCACACCTGTCTGCACGACAGAGTTTGTTGCATTTGCCAAGAGGTATGAGGACTTCAAGAAACTGAACGCGGAACTCCTTGGCCTTAGCATAGACAGCGTGTACAGTCACATAAAGTGGATCGAGTGGATCAGAGAGAAGCTTGGCGTAGAGATACCGTTTCCAATAATTGCTGACCCACGTGGTGAGGTA
>JAMOMD010000428.1 GCA_027068725.1 Thermoproteales archaeon
GGCTGTTGTATGTTCTTGCCAACGGTTGGTTCACTGACGAAAAAGAGGATGAAACAGATGACTCTCCACTGGAAGAAATTACGGCTCTCGACATGCAGGTTGGTGGGGATCACTACAAGAAATTCAAGATTCAGCCAGTCGAGTTCATCCACCACAACAACCTACCATTCTGTCTTGGCAATGTTGTGAAGTATGTCTGTCGTTATGCTGTGAAGAAAGACCCCATGGACTTGGACAAGGCAATCCACTACCTCGAACTTCAGAAACTGCTCGATGCGAGGGGTCGTAATGAATCTGGACAGACTGGCTGACTGGGCACTAATAATACTATCAGTGTCTGTCTTCGTATTTTTGTGGGGTTTATTAATCTTCATCCTTACAAATAACTTTGTAGTGGGTGCTGTGGCGTTTATGGCTTTCCTCATTGCATTTGCGGCGTTTACCGTATTCATTCTATCCGTCGTATTTAGCGAGGTAGCTTGGAGAAAATATGTGAGGTGATAAGATGAACTCGGAGACAGCAATTAAGGTAGTTGATGTGCTGGATGGGGTGATTGATTACTCGCTGGTGGTGATGGTCGTTACTTTCTTTACAGCGTTCTTCGGCTTCTGGACATACTACTTCACGAGAGTATTCGCAATCGGAGCGATAGCAGTAATATCGATAGTTATCTCAGCAATGACGATGGCGTTGTGCCTGTGTTCGATGGCGTTGAGGGAAGTCTTGTGGAAGAGATATTTGTGAGGTGATATTGTGGACTGGTTCGAACTGTTTCTGTTAAGTGGTGGTGATATGAACAGGATGGCTGAAATGCTGAAGGACAAGATTAAGGTTATTGAGAAGGACATCAAGGATAAGGAAGCAGAGCTCGAACAGCTCAAGAACATGCTGCGGGCGATAAACAGTATGAAGAAAGTTGAAGTGAACTATTATGGTATGGGAGAGAAACTGGATGTAGAGGTGAGAGAGTGATCCGTTACAGGGTAAAGTGGACGAACCCGTCTAATGCTGTGATAGTGCTGACTGGGCTGTCCGACCCAGAAACT
>JAMOMD010000429.1 GCA_027068725.1 Thermoproteales archaeon
AAAGTTAACTCATACCACAACTAGCGAAGCCCCTCAGAGCGTACCGTAGTGGTACACGATGAAGAGGGGACGTACCCAGTGGCCGCATTCTAAACAATTTTTCCTGACCTTTAATAGTGCGGGAATTGAATTTGTATAAGAAAAGGTAGAAGAGAGTGTGCGATTTCTATAAACTTTATTATGAGGAACCTCCTGATGGTTTTTCCTCACTCTTTGCCTCTGTTGGTTTTGCTGCTGGTTTAGGTGGAGGTGCGGGTATTCTGAATATTCCAACGTACTCAGCCTTCTTCGGTCCTGGTACTATTTCGGGAGGTTTACTCATCGTTATCGCGTTTGCTGGACAAGCTGTTGCGCATTGAGCACACATGATGCATCTGGGGTAATCAAATATTATGACACGCTCCTTCCTGTCGACCTTAATGACGTGAGCAGGACAGTTTCTCTCGCAGGTTCCGCAGAGCTTACACTTGTTAATGTCTATGACAGGTAGAGCACGGTAGTACTCTGGTGGTTTCTGTGCTTCCTCAACTATCTTAGGTAGAGGCTCAGTGTACGGCTTCTTGAATATCCACTTAATTAGACCAAGTGTCTTGCTCATGGTCTCACCTCAGGACTGTTGCTGATAAGATACAGGCAACTATTAGATTTACTACGCTGAGCACTGTCGCAATTATCCAGTATACCTTTGGTGCCTTGTATGGCTGTAGTCTTGCGGTTAGTGCATCAACGAAGGAGCACACGATGACTACTATGAGCGATATGAATATTGTCCAGAGCACCCAGCATGCTGCTAGGCTTAGGTTTGTTGCCATTGCACTTATGCTGAAGTAAGGCAGATTCGTAAACACTATTGCGAATAGGAGTGCAAGAATGTAGAACTCCATCTTATGGGCAAACTCCAGCAGTGCTAGTCTTCTACCACTGTATTCTAGGAGGACACCCTCCATGAGCTCGGTCTCTGCTGTAGCTATTGAGAATGGGTTCAGTATCGCCTTTATTGGTATGCACATTATGAAGGCAGCTGCTCCCAGTGGTAGATACATTA
>JAMOMD010000430.1 GCA_027068725.1 Thermoproteales archaeon
TGTAGTACATTTAGGAGATAATTACTTTGAGGAAAATATTAGAAGATTTGTAGAACAGTTCAAGGAATCGAACGCTGACGTATTCATAGTATTAACAAAGTACAAGGATCCCACAAGGTTCGGCTACGTACTTCTACAGGACGGTAAAGTTACGAGACTGATAGAGAAGCCTAAGCAGCCACCGCCTGGTGGGTACACGCTCACGGGACTGTACATGTTTAGAGATCCAGACCTTGTTGCTAAGGCGTTCAGAGATCTGAGACCTTCGTGGCGTGGTGAGTACGAGATTACTGATCTCATACAGTGGTTCATTGACCGTGGATATAAGGTGGGCTATGCAATAACGTATGGCTGGTGGAAAGATACTGGAACACCTGATGACATGCTTGAGCTCATGCAGATGCTTCTAGACAAGATTGAGACCAGGATCGAGGGCGAGGTACATGGAAACGTCATAGGTAGAGTAATTGTGGAGAAGGGGGCAGTAGTTGAGGGAGATATCTATGGTCCAGCATACATTGGTAGAGACGCTCATGTGCTTAAGGGATCGAAGATAGAGCACTATGTCGACATTGAGCAGGGCTGCCACATCACGTCAGGACAGCTTACTAGGACTCTAGTCCTCTCTGAGGCAAAGATAGAGGCAAATAGTGCAAGGATTGTGGACTCGATAATTGGTAGGAAAGCAATGATTAGCCTCAACTCAGGACAGTACAAGATAGTTGTAGGAGACTACAGCATACTAAGACACTTGTAAAAAATAGTACAGATAACAACAATAGTCTTTAGATAATTTTTGGTGAATTACTTTGATTGAAGAAATTAGGTTTGTAAATAGAATAGGAGAGATAGAGGCACTAAGACACTGGGCATCAACATTTAGAGCAGCTCCCTTATACATTTACGGCCCTGAAGGATGTGGAAAAACTAGGCTACTGAAGGAGTTTGTTAGAAAATTCAACGAGTATTTTGGTGAAGAGGGAATTGCAATATACATAGACGCGTTAGAGGGAATCGATATTAAGAGGGCAATATTTGC
>JAMOMD010000431.1 GCA_027068725.1 Thermoproteales archaeon
CTCGTGGTTCATGTACCTGTATATGAGTATGGTGTTTACGTGACTATAGGGAGTTACACGCTTTTCTGTGACGTGCTAGTAACGGGGGAGGGAAGGATTGCCGAATCCGCATGTTACCTGACAGGAAGTGCTAGTGTAAGCTACGTTAACCCGCACCTACTCCGGATTCCCGGAACGAGCGCTACGCTCGCCGAGATAATTTCTGCCGCTATTCAACCAGGCCAAGAAAAGGGAGAGTCAGAAGTTCACGTAGGTAAGTACACGTTCTATGTGAAGTATGTCTTGATGGCTTCCGAGAAAGTAGGTATGCTTACTGCTGAGGGTGTTTCAGTTCTTGCCTTTATCGCTATTGTCGTTATTGTTGGTGCTGCCTACACCCTTATTTTCAGGAGAAAGTACTCCGTCTGGTAACTCGTTACTCTCTGTTTCTGACGTAATGACCTTAGCTCTCACTCCAAGTTTCTCCGCAACCTTCCTGAGGATTGCTATTGCCTTGACCTTACCTACATGTAGTTCTTCATATATATAGGCCCAGTCCCTTCCTTGTAGAGCCCTAGCTATGACTACTGATGCCTCTAACTCACCCACTTCACTTATCCACCCCATTAGCAACGCTTTCTTTACAAGCAACGTCATTACATCACCTACCGACTCGAAAGTCATTATGCCTTCAACGTATGCTTGAAGCCTTGATGCCTGCACCTCAGACAAGACTACATTAGATGCGTACTCCTTGTTTCTTAAGCACTTCTTAAAGAGTAGGTATGCTGTATCGACTTCAAAATCGTTGTAGACAGAATGCAGGCTCTCAACCAGCTTAACGCTGAACTCCTTAATCCCCTTGACTACTAGCTCCTCCCATTTTTCATTGAGGGGCTTAACAACTAGTGACGTGTACTCCCCGCTAACAGGGTTGCGGTCAGGGGACATGTGAAGTGGGTAGAATCCGTTCTTTATCCAGAAGTTCATGAGTTCCTTGCTAACGCCGAATCCCGCCCCGACCCAATCGTAACCTCTTCTCTTAGCTTCCTCAACGACT
>JAMOMD010000432.1 GCA_027068725.1 Thermoproteales archaeon
ACTACCTAGGCTAAGCTCACTAACATGCACAACCTCTACCGTCCTCCTCTTCTTGTCACCACCAAGCTTCAGCTTACTAAAATGCTCATCAACTAGCCTCTTCACACTAGGCACAAAACACTCATCAACAAGCCTCTTCCACGACTCGAAGACACTCCTAATAATGTGCCTGACCTCTCTCAAGAACAGCTTCTCGTCAAGTATCGTACAGTCCCTAAACAAGACACCCTCACTGTCACTTATCTTATCATGACAGATGTTGCTCAACCTCGACTCAAGCTCCAGCCTAACCTCACGCAAAATCTTGTCCAGCACTGCCTGAACAATCTGAGGCTCAAACACTGGTGCATTCTCCACACGCACACGTACATTCACGACCTTTGGAAAAGCAGAGTGTAGATTACACCCAAGGACAGGCACAAGAAAAAGAGAAACCCAAGTTTTTAAGCTTTACCTAGACCAACCCATACAGGTGCGGAAGAACCTTCACCTTGTACTCACCACAACGAGAACATTTCATCTCTATATCATGCTCAGCAACTTTGCACGATGGCTCTGTACCTATGTATGGTTCAGCACCATGACAGTGAAAGAACACTATCCTCTCCTCCCCATTTTCCTTCACTAGAGCCCACATACAGCACGGACAGCCACTACACAGTGGTTTTACATCAGAAAACCCAAACTCAGACTCAAACCCATGCGCACACCTTATGACGTACCTACCATTCCTCTTCAGAATCTCCATAAAAAAGAAGAAACTTAGACCCCTTTAAGCTTTACCTACTGACTCACAGTCTCTTCTCAACAATGGACAAGACGTCGTTTCTGATGCTTTTGATAGTGTCCTCAATAGCGTCCTCCAGCTTTACACTGTCCTCAAACATCCTATGGACACTAGCAATCTCATCACCTTCTCTATTATACCTCAATGTTGTCCAGTACTTTGCAGACCTATCAACAAGCGCATCAATAATGTCCCAAGGACCGTACAGCCACGCAATTAAGCTCCATTTACCAACATCAAAATATGTTGT
>JAMOMD010000433.1 GCA_027068725.1 Thermoproteales archaeon
CCAGAGCCTTCCTAGGAAGCAGGCCACGGATCTTGACTACGTTACGTACAAGATCTATAGATGCCGCATAGCCAATATCCCTCCTGTCACTCCTAGTCAAGACCTTACAATCTAGCCTAAGTACAGGCTTTACACGAGTTCTCTTGACATTAGCTGGAACATGCTTGAACACGTACATTGGACTTCCAGGATCGAGACACCTCCTGAAGTAGCATGGTAATGCCTGCATTAACTTAACAACTTCAGAATCAGGCTCTATCTCAAGTCTACGACACCAGAATAGGTGCACATAAACACGCTTATACAGGCTCAAGATCCATCTAAGCTTCTCCACTGCCTCACTAGGCAAGTCACGTAGCCTATACCTGAGAATAGCAGTTCTACAAACCTCAACCATCCAAGAGCACTTTCCGAAGTACTTCTAAAAACGCTTCGTTTACCACGAGCCTAAAATGTCTCTTATCGAGGTACCGTAGTAGTCTAGGCAAGTCATAGCCCACGGTTCTGGCAAAGTAGCCACATTGCCAGAGAGCTGGCAATTTCCTAAGCTCAGGAATCTCCATACGTACTCTACGGCTAGTATAGCCCTTAATTATGCGCACAATCTCAGACAGGGACTGGCTTGGTCTAAGCCTAAGTAGTAGATGAACATGATCAAGCCAAGAACAAGCATAGAGAATACACACATCATGTCTCTCACAAACTTCGCGAAGAGCCTTAGACAGTACCTGCCTAACATCGTACACAAGTAACCTGTAGCGATACTTGGTACAGAACGTCACATGAAAAAGTAGTACATGTACACTATGTCTCGATCTGACCAAAAGCGCTTCCAGAAGCACTTCTCTCAAAGTTATACTGAAGGTCTTTTAAAGCACTTTTACCAACATGACCACAGTCACACTACAGGAGAAGAAGAGTGGTAAGTCAACGAGCTTTGTTGTGACAATACCCAAGGAGATCGTGACAGCACTAGGATGGAAAAAAGGGACGAAACTAAACCTAAGAATAATTGAATACGAAGGAAAACAAGCA
>JAMOMD010000434.1 GCA_027068725.1 Thermoproteales archaeon
ACTTGCTGTACAGGTACGCTAAGGACAATAGAGACCCAGCACCTGTTGTTGCAACAAGAATATTCAGATACCTGAAGGAAGTGAGTGGAAATCCTGACCCATACAGAGAGGAGAAGGCTAAAGCAAATCAGGAAGGTGTGAAAATTCTCTCAGAACTCAGGAAAGTCATTGAGCAGATTACAGAACCTGAACGTAGACTAGACTTCGCTGTCCGTGTTGCACTTCTTGGAAATAGTCTTGATTTTGGTGTTGCTGGTTACAGACCCCCAAGTCTTGAGGAGCTTGTACGTGAAGTAGATACAATGAGCGTGAGGGGGAAGTTTCCACTTATTCGAAAACGTAGAGTAGCGTACCTGCTCGATAATGCTGGAGAGGCTGCGCTTGATAGATTGCTTGCTAGAGTTCTTAGAGAATTTGATAATGAGGTAGTAGCTGTTGTTAAGGGTGGAGCATTTCAGAACGATATAACGATCAGCGAGGTTGAGCAAGTTGGTCTAAGACAGGACTTTGATGATGTTGTCTCGACAGGTACAGATGCTGCAAGCGTGTTTCTAGATGAGGTAAGTCAGGAAGTGAGGGAGCTCTTGAGAAGCTGTGATGTAATACTCGCAAAGGGCATGGCACATTTCGAGTATCTCACAGAGGTTGAGCACGTGCTGAACAAGCCTATAATATACATGATGAAGGCAAAGTGCGCACCAATTGCAGAAGAGGTAGGAGCACAGGTAGGCGAGTACGTCATAACAGTCCATGGCTCGGTCCAAGATTAGAAAACGTTAAGCATAGAGAAATCTTGTCACAGCCAAGATGAGTGAGGAAGTTGTGCCAGTATATGCAGAGGGCATACACGTGTTTGATCTTACAGGAAACGTGTGGCTAGTACTGATATTCGAGTATAGAGACCCTAAGATGTACTACTACAATCTCCTGAAAACTAACATGGAGGCACTATTTGAGGAACTTGAAACTATAATGAATAATATGCAGAAGTTTCTAGATGAGGAAATCATAAAGATAAACAATGAGCGTGCACGACCACAGGTCAAGGACATTATTCTAGGCTTTAGAGGAAGTTACCATAGGCCATACATAGAATTTTACATAAACTTCCGAGGACCAATAAAACCTGGAATAAATAGGTACGACAACTTCTACGAAGAAGAGACGGCAGAGTACGACTACGAGATTCTGTGGATATTTCCTGAAGGTGTTAGAGTCCGCTCATACCATATTGCAGGTGATGGACGTGTACTAGGTACAACAGACAACATACTTGTCGTACACGTGAAGAAAGGTACCAAAGTTGGGAGACATGAATGGATTGAGTTTGAAGTTCCTGAAGAGATTTTGAGAGGTGTGAATAAATCCTGAAAAAGTAGAGATAGACCTGCTGAGCGGTAGATGAGTGATAGAAAGGTCATTCACATAAATCTTCGAGATATAATACTTCTAGGAGTTGGACTTCTCGTACTGTGCATACTTATTCCCACGCTAGCTAAGATAGTGCTAGGCATTATTGCGATAGTGCTGATAGCGTATGGTCTAAAGAAGATGCCTAAGGGATTGACAGTTCCTGTACCGACAAGAAATAGTACAGGTAAGGTAAAACTGGTAAGAAGGTACGTTGATGCTGATATTGTTGAGGTAAGGCCAGTGCTTGTCGAGATAGGTAAGGGAGAGACGTTTGCCAGAATTGGTAAGGAGTGGGTAAGGATGCTGGAGCTAGATGAGGAGCTTCCTGAAAATGTTAAGAACTTCATTAAGGGAGAAGAGGTAGTGCTTGTTGAGACGGAAGACAAGAAGTATGTAATTGTCCGTCATGAAGATCCTGAAGTTGTTGATGAGAAGCTACGTGTACTATGCTCTCTATTAGAGTCATCAAATGTCCGCTTCAGAATAGTAAATTCAGAGGAAGCTATAAGACACGTGCTCTCCATCTTCAGGACGTGAGTACACCTCAGGAAGTTCTGAAGCTTCTTAAGAAAATTGCAAAACAGGGATTTGTAAGAGAGCGAGACTTAGATGAAAAAGAGCGTGAGCTTGCTAGAAAACTTGCTGAGCATGGAATACTAGAGGTCGGATATGCAATATCTCCAGACTACGTGCAGGATATAGTCAAGATATGTAAAGTACCTGCACTAACATTACCATACAGAAGGCTAAGAAAGAAAGTTGCTAGAATAGCTCTGCCAGTCGCATTTGCTGCTTTTCCAGCCTACATAGCTACCGTAGGCCTAGTCATTGGGTGCCCTAGCGTCGCCGCACTGTTCTACACTATAGCACTAGGATTAGCATATGGAGGATATGTTCTAGCATTGAAATTCTTCAAATAATCAAACTCACACATACACAATGTTCAGGATACTTGTGGAAAATGGCACTATAGTAGTAGAATTTCGGGAACCTGTAACAGCTCTCTCCTCAACCCTAGATGGAGGATTTAAGAAAATTAACAAAATAATATTCCAACAGGTACCAGCAGAATGCCGTAAAGAGGATATATTCAAAATATTAAGAAAAATTCACGAAGAACATGGAGAGAATATAGTAACCTTTCTCACGGCAGCAAGAATACCAAACGATGTTATGATAACTTTTCGAGACAATGTACTATGTGTGGTATCTGCAGGTTTTACTAACCTTTTCACGATACAGAACGGAGAAGTCATATCTAGATTAGAGAAGTTGAGAGCTCAAAGCACTATAAATGTTCTAGTATTCGTAAATGAAGAATTGTCTATACAGGACATGGTAGACATATTAACTTGCATAGTTTTAGCAAAAGTGTCGGCATTTATTGATCATGACGTTATTCTATGTGGTGGCTATGCCTATGGCACAACCTCAGATGCGTATGTAGTTGCTGTTCGTGAAATTTGTAAAGAATTCAAATTCTCTGGTCCTTACACTGGTCGTGGTAGGTCTATCATAAAGATTGTATATGAGACTCTTAGTAAGCTACTTGATCAGCAGGGCTTTAGGAGAGATAGGGATATTATTGTTAGGTTAGGGCAGTTTCTATGTGTTGATGAGCAGAATATGTTGAAAATTCTAGAAGATGTAGCATTGTCTTCTATACCCGACTATTCTATCGATGTTAATAGGGTGAGAGAACTTTTTCGAAAATACTTGCTTAGACTACTGCATAGTGACCCTAATATACAACTTCTCATACGTGCTGGAATGGAGCTTGAGAGACTTGGAAATGTTAATGCTCTTCCTACTCCTGAGGCTAACAGATACTACTCATCTGATAGCGTTGCTTTTCTGGTAGACGAGATTCTAGGTATTGCGCTAGCACTAGTTCTTGGCGGCACGTATGGTCTCTTCGAGTATTATAGGCTAGACAGGGAGAAGCCGGGAATGCTAGGTAAACTACCACCTGTTCTTGATGATCTTGTTGCTGCTCTTGTTGCTGGTGTCATGTCTAGAGTTTGGACTGATCTAAATGCTGGACTTGTAGACACTGGTTAATAGTGTAAAGGGTCAGGAAACAGAGCCAGTCAATGAGCTTGCTAGGGTACGTCCTTTCCATTCTGATGCCCAAGCATCCATTAAGAGAGGGATTGATTGCTCTTGCGCTTGGTCTCTATGTACTTGGTGTGCTTGGTCTCACGAAAGTTCTCTATGATATAATGAGAAGAAGAGGCTTGCCTCATAATGTTGCAGTATACTACAACAGGAAAGTAATTCACGTGCTTGGTGGTGGTCTTGTAGCTCTTCTCGTTCCATTCCTATTTACGTCACCTACAATACCACTAATACTTTCCATAGCTCTTGCAATACTATGCTACATTCCTCATAAGACAGGTAAGCTTCTCTACTGGTTTCAAGTTCCTGACAACATGTACGAGGTTAACTTCTGCATAATGTGGGGTCTCGCACTGCTAGTCCTGTGGCTAGTCTTGGCAAATCCTTACCTTGCAATTGTCCCATTAACATTCATGGCATTTGGAGATGCTGCCACTGGAGTCGTTAGGAATCTGCTATTTCGACGAAGAACAAAGCACTGGATAGGGAACATAGCAATGTTCTCTGTATGCGCACCAGTTGGACTATACTACGCAGGACTTGCTGGTCTTATTGCTGCACTAGCATCATCAATTGTTGAGAGGTTCGAGTTTAATCCAATAGATGACAACGTCCTGATAACGATAACAGCAACGGCGATACTCCTGATAGCTCACGCATTTGCACTAATATAAGGAGAGTCTCGTCACATTGTGACTCTCTTCACGTAGCCCTGCTTTGGCGTGTACAGCTCTCCACTCTTTATCAGTATGTTAATTAGCTGATCAACAGTCTGCCTATCTAGTCCAGCAGACTCAGCCTCCTTGTACACATCCTCTAGCTTTACTGGTCTTCCACCGTTTGCTTCCTCTAGCTTAGCGATGATCTCCATGAGCTTGGCAAGCTTCTCCTGTTTGCTTCTGGGCTTTCCTGTCATTATTATGTCAATATCTATCTTACCTGTCTCAACGTCAATACCCACGCTCTTCAGGAACTTCTCAAACAGCCTTATTGCACGTTCAGCATCTTCTCTCTCAACAAGTGGACTAAGCCTCATCTTAGCCTCAGCCTCGGCAAGACGGATCAGAGCTTCGAGCTGTCTCGCAGTTATGGCAATTGGCGAGCTTGGATCACTTGACTTAGATCTCAAACTTATGTAGAACTCCATTATCAGGTCACGTGCCTCCTTTGTCCATCTCGGCTTCACGTACTTCCTAGCATAGGCAATGTACTTTCTCAACAGGTCAGGTGGTATAATGTCCTTGAACTCCTGTGGTAGTTCACCACTGTGCAGAGTTGTTACGTGCTCAGCAACTTTCTTATCATGCTCAAGAGATGGCTGGTCACGTATTATGAATATCAGGTCGAATCTCGATAGTAGAGTCACTGGAAGATCAACGTTCTCGGCAACAGTCCTGTTTGGCAAATATCTGCCAAATGCTGGATTAGCGGCAGCGAGGACGGCACATCTGGCATTTAGTGTAGCGACTATTCCTGCCTTTGCTATCGATATTGTCTGCTGTTCTAGAGCCTCGTGCATTGCTACTCTGTCCTTAGCATCCATCTTGTCAATCTCATCAATTATACAGACTCCCATGTCTGCAAGTACTAGTGCACCAGCCTCAAGGTAGAACTCTCCAGTAAGCTTATCCTTGACTACTGCAGCAGTGAGACCTGCAGCACTTGAGCCCTTTCCTGTTGTGTAGACTGCACGTGGTGCTATACGTGCAACAAATCTCAAGAGCTGGCTCTTTCCTGTACCTGGATCTCCAATCAGTAGAACATGAATGTCACCGCGGACGCGCACTCCATCAGGATACTGCTTGGGTACACCGCCGAAAAGTAGGCATGCTATGGCTTCTTTAACATCTTCAAGACCGTATATGGAGGGTGCAATCGACTTTATTATTCGCTCTCTTATGTTTGGATCTCGAGCAAGCTCCTCAATCATTCTCTGATCTTCAGGAGTAATCTCGACCTCTGCGAACTCCTTCTGCTGAGCCTCGATATAGTTAGCCTCGATA
>JAMOMD010000435.1 GCA_027068725.1 Thermoproteales archaeon
TGCCACTACTAGCTCTGCGGTATTCTTAATGTCCTTGTCGATGATCCAGCCGACGGCATTCCATGGGCATGTGCTTACTGGTCCCTTACATCCAATGCTATATGCACAGTATGGTGTTCCATCAGCTGGATATGTCTTGACTAGGCCAGCCTTGTAGTACACGAACTTTGGACATCCGACAGGTACTCTGATAGCGCTTGGGCTACTCTTCTTCATGTACGTGTACACTAGGTGATCTCTTGCATGAAGCATCTCATGCGTCCTATATCCGAATAGTGGGAACTTGATTATTGGTCCCTGCTTAGACGCGACCTCCACGTACCTTGGTCTCCAGTACTCGTCTACTGGCATGCTGATGTACAGACTCTTGAGAAGCTCTGCAAGTGGCCCTGTCTGACCTGCAAGCTCGATCTGCAGGTACTTTAGTACTAATGCTGCAAGTACGAGAGCTGTAGCATTACCATTAGCTGGGCATCCAGGCACAGCAAAGGCTAACTTCACATTAGCATTCCATGCTAGTGGTATCCTGCCTTCCTCAAATATTAGTCTGTAGTACCTGTATGGGTCAAGAATGTACTTGTAGTATGGGTCAAGTGCATCGGTGAATACTTCAGACTCTGTGCTAGTCCACTCCCATACCTCTGCTAGTGTTCCATTATGTGCATACGTTCTGTACGTTATCACGAAGCCGTCAATTCCCTTAATTGGGTCAGGGAAGAAGCCCATCGAGCCTGATGGCGAGTGAGAAGCTGCTCCCTCCATTGTGAACTCAGGCACATCTGGAGCATAGTTTGCTGGCATTCCACCGTATGCTGCGCACGTTCCTGCTGCCACTACGCAGAGTGCGCCTTTACATAGCTTGAAGAACCACTCAGTAATCGTGCATGGCTTTGGTCCACTTGGCGTCTCCTTCTCTCCTAGTATCGCGTTCCAGCCGCCGTACTTCTTCTTGTAGAATACTTCGTCTGTCAGTGCTCCTTCTAGGACAAGTACGTATGGTGGAGGTGACTTGTTCTCAATAGACTTGACGATGTTCCTGAAGATCTCGACATACGTTCCAGGCCACACAGGTGGCAGTACCTTGCCCTCGTACTCTATGGACTCGCCCCACTCAGGTCTCACGGTGTCGTGTGTCATCAGGTTGACCTTCAGACCAGCCAGAACGTAGAGCAGATCTGAGTTAAATGGTGGAAGCCACCAGTTTATGCTATCTCCAATCTTTCCTCCTGTAACTTCCTCAAGTACGTAAGGTACGACGGACATTGCGACAGCTGTTGCGTCTAGTAGAGCAATTGTGTCTCCTGCACAGTCAGCACACTCGACCCATACTATTGCTGGAAGAGTTATGTCACCCTCAGCCTGCTCGAGAGCCTTGACGAATGTTGTAACGTTGTTCCTCAGAAGTGCTATTAGGCCGCTTGCAAGTGCTGCTGAGAGACATAGTTTCAAGAAGTCTCTACGTGTTAGCTCAACCATCATGAAATTTCTGCACAGTGCTAATAAAGTTTTAAATAGTGTCTCTGCAATAGTGTGATAAGTACTATTTAACACCTAGGGCAGTAGCATGAGAACGTACGTGATAGGTCTCGGCAATAGGCTATTTGGAGACGATTACATAGGCACGTTACTCGTAGAGGTTTTAAGCAAATCGCTTCAACAGGAAAACATAATCTACGTTCCTGCAGAGCTAGATATATACTACATAGTAGAACTAGCAAACGAGCCTGACATCGACAAGATAGTCATAATAGACGCAGCAATAATAAACGAGAACTTTCGTATAATACAGCCACAGTCGATTCAAGATCTCGATCTTGGCTTAGATAAGCTATTACCAACATCGACTAGTCATGATATATCAACATTTGACGCAGTTAGAATATTGTTATCCATAAGACCTGACCTTAGAGGAAAAGTGTACATCTGTCTAATAGGTGTTAAACCTGAAAATCTTAAGTATAGAGAGTGTGTAAGCAAAGAAGTTACTGAGAAGGCGCTTCAACTTGTCAGGAAAATTATTGAATTTGGCATAATAGGCCCTATTCACGATAATGATATTGATAAAGTACTGTCACTAGTGAAAGAGAATTTAGAAAATAAGATCTGTACCTGAAGCCTGTATAGAGCAAGGTAGGGGATTGAACAAGGTTATTCAATATTTGATAACGCCTCTTCTATTATTTCCCTAAGTATTCTTCGCACACTTAGTCTTGAAGATAAGGATATTAGACCTCTAAAGGTTTCGAATTTTATATCATCTATTGTCTTCTTTATTTGTAAGTATGTTTTGACTAGTTCTTTCACTATTTCAAACTCGTCTCTTTCTGTTCTTCTATCTTTCGTGTTTGTCATAGTTATGGTGACCAGTAGAATGGTGATATCTTCTTCACGATCTTCTTTATGCCACTAATGTCAGCGTGTACTGCACATCCAATGCATGGGTCGAAGCTTCTTATTGCACGTACGATATCTAGTCCTGTCCAGTGCTCTGGCTCTATCTCTTCTGTTATGTAGCAGTGTATTCCAGCTGCCTCGTATGGGCCTATCAGGTAGCCATCTTTCTCGATGCCCTTTATTGTTGATGGAACTTTTACATTTGCTCCAAGCTTTTCTGTGATGAACTTCAGGTCTGTTCTTGGAGTTGCGTTACCTGTAGTTGGTGCGTGGTACTGGTAGTTTGCAATTACTCCATTCTGCACAACGATCCAGTGTCTAACTGCTCCACGTGGTGCCTCTAGCCAGCCTACGCCTAGCGCATATGTTGGGTATGATGGGTACTTCCAAGGTCTTCCTGGTACGTTGTACCAGTGTGGCTTCTCCTTCCATACGTCAATCAGTAGCTTCAAGCTTCTCCAAGCGCCAATAATTGCGCCGACGAGTGATACAGCTCTGGCATATAGTCTGTACAGTGTTGTCGATCTGTAGTTTGTCCACACGACCTTGAGAGTACTGTCGTATAGATCTGGCATGTTGCTCATCTTTAGTCCATATAGCTCGCTTGGTATCTCGCGACTTATGTCGTATCTAGTGCTTAGTAGTCCTACACTCCACGCATCGTCGATCAGTTTCTGTGCGTACTCTAGTATTGTCTTGAACTTCGGTAGGTATATCTCGATGCGTCCATTTCCTGACTTCATTCCTAGACTATCCTCAGATAGTGTGCTTACCTGTCCTTCATACACATCTATGCACTTAGTTCCGGGATATGCGGCCTCTGCCCATAGCTTAGCTATTGGTCCTGCCTCGAATGGTACGATGTATGCGGCGCCCTTCCTGAATACCATTCTTGGCTCAGTACACCAGCTGTAGCGTGCTCCACTTGGTAACTCCTCAGGTATTGGCGGTAGCTTGCCGGGGTATGGTATTGTCTGCTTGTTCCACTCGTGGTATGGCACTAGCTCGCTCACGCCAGCGGCGAGTGGGTTGCCAAGTGGGTCTAGCTCTGTGTATTTGCCCATTAATGATGGCTCGTTGTGGTAGTAGGCTGTTGTGACAAGCTCAACCATCTCAGTCTGCATCTTTGCGAAACTTGTCTCGTGATAGAACGCGTCCTCGAGTGTCTTTCCTCCGCACACGAAGCCTGGTCTGAACAATCTCTCTGAGTATGCCTTGTCTATACCTGCGTAAACCTCCTCATAGCTCATGCTGGGTCTCGGGTCAGTGTATATCTCTGCCATTGGATTGTCGAAGAGTCCTGCTGATAGCATGATTGGTGGATCGTAGGTCATGCCTACAATGTCTGCATAGGTCTCGTTTGTTCCTGGAACTTCCACGTACTCCTTGTAGAAGCTTAGCATGTCCATCCACTGTGCAACTAGCCACTTGACCCACATGGTCAGCATGACTAGTCTCTTGAGATAGTAGTCGAACAGCTTTCCAAGCTCGGTGACTGGGTAGATTATGCCTCCGGGACAGAGCGTTCCAGGATGACCATACTTACCGTAGAGGAGTGCACCTGCCTCTTTTGCAAGTCTCTGATAGTAGACTGTCAGAAGGTAGGTCATGCCAGGACTTGGAACTGGGTTCCAGCCACGCATCATGTCTGCAATAGTGGCATAGCCGTGGTAGCCTGCATGCTCACACTTCACTCCCTGAGCTGTCCTGTATACACTTGGTGTGAGCTTGCTTACAATGAGCTCAGAATAGTCAGGTCCTTCTAGGAGAGACAGTAGGACAGAGTGATCGTACGCGTAGTCCGTCATTGCGTATGCTAGGTTTCTCAGACAGACGCCCAGTGGTGTTGGAGGTACGCCCAGTGCCATATCACATGCCTGAACAGATGCGTTAGAATGTGCTGCTCCACAGACACCGCAGGATCTTGATGTTATGAAGATCGCACTATCGGGTCTGCGACCCTTCAGTATTATCTCGAATCCTCTAAACATTATTGCTATCGTGTAGGCGTCAATGACCTTTCTAGAAGTTGTGTCGACCTTAGCGTACATTCCAAGGTGGCCCTCTATTCTCGTGATAGGGTCAATCTTCAGGATGATCTCGCTCATTAACTTCGCCTCAGCTATGTTTGTTAAAGGAAAGTATTAAGTCTTACCGCAATTTATTTAAATCTCACGTGAATAATTACTACGTACACTGTTGCGAATTTTCTAATTCTTCTAAAAGAAAAGGAGCTTCAAGGCGCAGTTACACGCGGTTTACAGTTAAATTATATGCATTTCCCTCATGTTCACAATGAGTGTAACTCTTGCACACGGTTCAGGAGGAGAAAAAACTCAGGAACTTCTCACAAGGCTCATACTATCCAAGGTTCCGCTAGACCTTGCGCGCACTGAGGGTGGTCATGGTCTTGATATACTTGACGATGGTGCCATCATCAAGCTCAGTGACGGGAAGTACCTAGTCATTACAGTAGATTCCTACACTGTAAGTCCACCAGTGTTTCCTGGTGGAGATATTGGTAAACTAGCAGCATGTGGTACCTTGAACGATCTTGCTGCCATGGGAGCCGAGCCACTTGCGGTGCTTGATTCTATAGTAGTAGAGGAGGGAGTGTCTATAGACTTTGTAGAAAAAATAACGGAATCCATGCTCAGAGTACTGAAGGAGGAGAATGTGCCTGTGATTGGTGGTGATCTTAAGGTTATGCCTCGTGGACAGCTTGACAAGATTCTAATAACAATGACAGGTGTAGGAATAGCAGAAAAGCCGATAATTGACAAGGAGCTGAGGCCAGGAGATAAGATAGTTGTGACAGGACCAATAGCAGAACATGGTGCTGCAATACTTGCTGCGCAGCAGGGTATTGATATCGAGAAGTTTGACCTTAAGAGTGACTGTGCATGTCTTCTGCGTCCAATGCTGAGATTATGCCGCAAGTACAGAGACGCGATACATGCTGCTCGTGATCCTACGCGTGGTGGACTTGCAACAGTTCTTAACGAGTGGGCACGATATGGCGATTATGTGATACTGATAGAGGAAGAGAAAATTCCGATAAGACCTCCTGTCAGGAAGTTCTGCGAGATGCTTGGTATAGACCCGCTCTATTTGGCGTGCGAGGGAGTGAT
>JAMOMD010000436.1 GCA_027068725.1 Thermoproteales archaeon
TTGTAGATTCGATGTATCGTTCCTGTAGAACTATGTTGCCTGATCTTAGTAGAGGCATGACCTTCTGATACACATGTATGTACCTGTCTGCTGTGAACAGAAGTGCGTACACGTGAGGTGGCTCTACCTTTGTCTTGAGAAGCCAGTCACGAATGAGCTTTCCAATTTCGGAGTCTGATGGTTCGTACGTTACTGCAACTTTGAATCCTTCTTGAGACAGTATGTTAGCGACTTCTCTGATTATGGTGCTCTTGCCAACGCCATCTGGTCCCTCAAACACGATCCACGACATGACTTGTCACTTATGGTCTCCACGTGTAGGTTCTCGGTACTTCTTAAAAATCAAGGGCACTGCAGTGTCTCTCATGAAGACGTCCATTAACGTAGCCATAGTTGGCGTAGGAAATTGTGCAAGTGCACTAGTGCAGGGAGTGTACTACTATCAGGCAGTTGCCAAGGATGAGAGACCAACAGGTGTAGTATTTGAGAAGGTTGGACCCTACACAATCAGAGACATAAAGTTTGTCGCAGCCTTTGACGTTGACCAGAGAAAGGTTGGTAAGGATCTAGCAGAGGCAATATTCACACCACCAAACAATGCTCTCAAGGTCACAGACGTTGCTCCACTCGGCGTTAAGGTAAAGCCAGGCGTACTGCTTGATGGTGTTGCTGAGCCTCTCAAGAACACATTCATTCCCGTGACAGAGACCTCACTTGAGGAGGTCGTCAAGGAGCTCCAGTCAACAAATACTCACGTCGTGATAAGCTTCCTACCAACAGGTGCACAGAAGGCATCTGAGGCATATGCTGAGGCAGCACTCAGGGCAGGCTGTGCCTTTGTCAATGCGATGCCTGCAATGATCGCGAACCATCCAGAGATTCCAAAGAAGTTCGAGGAGAAGAAGCTCCCACTTGCTGGTGATGACATTCAGAATCAGGTAGGTGCAACAGTACTACACAAGACAATAATACACCTACTACACATTCGAGGAGTCAAGATCAACAGCACATACCAGATCAACATTGGAGGTCC
>JAMOMD010000437.1 GCA_027068725.1 Thermoproteales archaeon
ACCTTTTTCCTTTCAAACTCTTTTTTATTCTGTTTACTATTTCTTCAATAAGTCTTCTCGGGAAAGGTCAGTACCTCTTTTCCTCTCGATATTGCAACTAGCTCAATGTAGCTGTCTATTCCACTCTTCAGGATCTTGGGAAGTAGAACTTTCTCTACCTGAAATATGCCAGCCCACTCCTCCATGTGTACGGTTATTCTAATTGGTCTCTCGTGGCCGCGTGAGATTTCTACTCTCTTAATGCTGAGTGCAGATACTGCGTGAATATCCACTTTTCCAAGTTTGTAGGGTACTCTAGCTCTTCCTTCAGCCATGTCGAGTCCATCTGCGACTTTTACGACTCCTCCCTCAATTGTTAGACACATTATGTCAGGTTCTGTGCAGTATATTGCATGCATGACTTCTTGCCTTATGCTATAGTGAAGTTTCCTGTACTTTGGACCTCTCTCAGGAAGTATTCTCGGTAACAACCTGTCGAGAATATCTTTTGCCAGTAGTGCTCCCGTGTATTCATGCTTGTCTCTGTGAACGGCATTACCAATATCGTGAAGGTATGCTGCTAGCAGGACGATGAGCCTAGCCTCGTCTAGGTCTGTGCATGTTCCATCTCTGATGCAGCTAGGCATTATGTTTGCGTCAATGAGCAGATCAAGGAGCTCAAGTGCCGCACCTGCGGCTATTCTAGCGTGTGTTGGGCCATGATCATTGTACTTTAGTCTATGTACTGCAAATACATTAGCAAGTCTTAGGAGTTCCTGAACTTCCTCATCTTCTTCAAGTACCTGTACAGCACGTTCAAGAAGTGGACTTGACTTAACGTGTTTCTCCAGAAGCGATGGTGACACAACAGCAATGTGCATGGTACCTGTGTCTCAGGTACATGTTTCTACTTAACATTTTTGTTAGTGGTAAAGGTCTGCTCACTGTCGATAAAGTAGGAACATTTTAAACATTGAAATAAACTATAGTGATCTGTAATGTCCGATATAGCCTCAATAAAGTTTGGAACAGACGGTGTCAGAGGAGTTATAGA
>JAMOMD010000438.1 GCA_027068725.1 Thermoproteales archaeon
ATTTTCAACTAGCTTATCATAGTCCTGTCTTATCCTTACAAGAACCTGCCTAAGTTCAGGAATTTTCTTTACAACTTGTGCACACTGACCTGACCTAACTAACCAGAAACTTTCTCTCAAAGTCTTCATAGCTGACTTAACATTACCATACACAGGACCTAGCACTCTACCAACATACCTTCCTATATCTTCAACATGTTTCACATCTACTAACCTATCATCAAGAAGTTTCAATCCCTCAATACTTCTTATAAGACTCTGCATATTATCAACAACTGGTGTAAGATCTTGAAATTCTATTTCTCTACCTATCGCAGGTGCAGTCCATAATTGAACCTCTCTCTCAAGTCCATACCTAATAAATGCTGACACTATTAATAACAGCTGAACCATAATATTCGTACCATGTGTCAAATCAACAATAATCCTATCAATGCTCTTCTTTTCAACAATATTAACAATATGATAATACATGAAGTTCAACATATGCGCAACAGAGACCTTACCAGCATCCTTCTTCTGCCTATAAACAAAGACCTTCTCAACAACCGTGCCGTTCTCAACAGCCTGCTCAGACTTTAGATCAAGCGCATCTCCACTACCAGGATGAGGAACAACGACAACACTAGCATACTTATCACACACTAGCTTACTCACAAACTCATACACTTCAGGAGAACAGTCACTAACTGTAGCATCCTCCCAGCCCTCAGAACCATCCTTACGTCGCCTACACACATACAGCCTATGCCTAACACCATCAACCTCAGCTCCAGCCTTAGCAACAACAAGCTTACGATACTGAACACAATGATCTCTAACAAACAGTATCTCGGGCACAAGAACAAGCAAATAATCAGGCCTATAGACAACATACAAAGCAGAAGCAGTCAAGAAAGACCTAACATCACGACCATTAATTATGTACGTAACAGGATAATACTCAGCAACATTACCACCACACCACACAAGCAAAGACCTACCACCCATACACTTCTAATTCTCCTAACATGTCTTATCAAGAAT
>JAMOMD010000439.1 GCA_027068725.1 Thermoproteales archaeon
TTGGAAGCCGAAGGCGAATCCTGGTGGTACCCATAGTAGTTTTGGCTCGTCGCTTGATAGTTCTACGGCTACGTATTTTCCAAACCATGGTGACCCTTTCCTGATGTCTACGGCAACTGCGAAGACCTTGCCTCGTAGTACTGTGAATAGTTTGCCCTGTTCCATTGGCTTTAGCTGGTAGTGTAGTCCGCGGACTACGCCCTTCTTTGAGTAGCTGACGTTTACTTGTACGAAGTCCATGAATAGTCCATTTGCCCAGAAGTCTGTTCTCTTGTAGAGTTCCATGAAGAAGCCTCTCTGGTCAGGAAATACCACGGGCTCAACTAGCATTACGTCAGGTATTTCGAGTCTTTTAAAGGATCTGAATGGCATGGTTACAGTATGGTGCTGTGATTAGGTATTAACGCATTAAATGTGGTCACCTGTCTGCTGTGTGGTAAAGTGCGTGTTGATGGTGTTGTTCTCATAGTGCTGGATGCTGTGAGGAAGGACGTGTTTGAGAGATGTGTAGAGCTTGGTCTTGTTCGGAATCTTGCAAAGCTCTATCATGGGGGTATCTATTTTCCGAGTGCTTACACGCCTACGAATATAACGGATCCTGCGTTGACTACAATGTTAACTGGTCTTCATCCTCTTGATCATGGACTCATAAATCATGGTCCTGAAGTGACGCCGCTAGAGATGGGTAAGGTTAGGAATGTGCGGTCCTTGCCGAGAGTCTTATCGAAGCGAGGGTTTGTTACTGTGTCAATAGACTTCCTAGAGAGATGGTATAAGGACTGGTTTGACATATACATAACGAGGACGCGCTTTTTCAGAGACAGGAGGTACAAGATTGGTCTATTATTTCGCAGTTTGTTGAAAAGAATAGATAATGCGCCACTTGTGTTGAGGAGGATACTTCGTGGAGATAGTCCTGCATCAACGACTAGTCTATTCAGGAATCCTCACGTGTTGCTGTACTTAGCCATGCTTCTTATTGAGCAGATGTTGGAGAAGCATAGGAACTTCTTCATACTGATACA
>JAMOMD010000440.1 GCA_027068725.1 Thermoproteales archaeon
TATGCTGTCTCTGGTCTTGTCTCGTTTAGCATAGATAGGATATATCTTCTGTTTGGTGCATTTTTGCTATTCATTAATTTGTTCACGAACATGTAGCATGTAGGTAGGATTATTACACGTGTACTATCTCTAGTACAGTAAGCTGCGACAGGTATGTTAAGTGCTGTTACGTTAATTGTTCTTCCTTTTTTAACAACTGTGAGTTTGTTAGATATTGCATAGACTGTTGCATTACATATCTTCACGAGACTTGCATTTACTATTGGTAATCTGTCTTGTATGCTAGGTATCTGCACACTTCTTCCTACTGGAAACTTAACGAATGCTAGCATGCTCATGACCTTTCTGCTAGGTCTCATGGTTACTGTTCCTAAGCTAGGGATGGAGCTGCAGGGAAGGACTAGGATCGTGCAGTTTCTGCACATGTTCACAATATCCTGAAGTGCTGATACTGTAGAGTTTGTAACTAGGAGGAGAACTAGGGCATGCTCTACTATACGTGGCAGAGATTTGCCAAGTAGGATTTTCGTAGGAACATGCTTGGATAGTAGTGTTACGAGGGTGCTCATGCCTAGTGACCCGGGGTTGAGTGGAGATGCTGGTACAGTATCAGGAGCGTACATTACTATGAGCAACAGGAGAGCTAGAGCAATGGCAATGTATAGAGGTAACAGTGCTAGTGACCTCATTGTCTTCTTAGTACTCTTCTAATAAATTCCTTAAACATTTCAATTCCCTGTCTAAGAGTATCAATTAGATGAAGCTTCTCTCCAAATCTAACAGCTTCATAAGTCCTAACGAGCCATATTAAGAAATCTCTCGCAACACCTAGTACTCTAGCAAGCTTCATAGCTATCTGCCTCACCGTGTCAGATTTCTCCACTCTCAATCTAAAGATACTGCAAAGCTTCGTGAAAATACTGACAAGGTCTCTCTCACGTTCAATATCAACAACTTCACGAAAAGCACGCTCTCTCCCTCCAACATTAGCTACACTAGTCTCTCTCCTTCTTAATCTAACAT
>JAMOMD010000441.1 GCA_027068725.1 Thermoproteales archaeon
GAGCCTGGGCGAACCATCAACACAGATGACACTCAGAACATTCCACTACGCAGGTGTAAGAGAGTTCAACATCACACTAGGTCTTCCAAGACTAATAGAGATCGTTGATGCTAGGAAGAAGCCGAGTACAGCCATAATGGAGATCTACCTCGACGAAGAACACAAATACTCTGAAGAAAAAGCAAAGGAGATCGCACGCAAAATAGAGACGACAACAATAGAGAACATCGCCAAGGAGATCATTGTCAACCCGTTTGAAGGAGCAATCATCATATTAGATCCGGAGATGCTAGCAGATAAGGGAGTAACTCCTGAAACAGTCATAAAAGTGCTCGAGAAACTAAAGCTTGGAAAAGTGTATCAGGACGAAGAAGACCCTAACATTATAAGAATAGATCTTAAGCCCGAAAAAGCCGATTACACCAAGATAGAAAGGGTTCGTGTCAAGATCTCTAGGGCAAAAGTGAAAGGCATCAAGGGAATCAACAAGGTGATCATACAGAAGAGAGGAGACGAATACATACTTGTAGCCGAAGGAAGCAACCTGGCAGAAGTAATGAAGGTACCAGGCGTAGACTACAGGAGAGTATACACCAATAACATCGCCGAGATAGAAGAAGTGCTCGGAATAGAAGCCGCACGTTCAGCAATAATTAGGGAAGTAATAAACGTACTGGAGGATCAGGGTCTAGACGTAGACGTAAGACACGTGATGCTCCTAGCAGACATGATGACGTGGACAGGCAAGGTTAAACAAGTAGGTAGAATGGGCATAGCAGGAGAGAAAACAGGAGTTCTCGCAAGAGCCGCTTTCGAGATGACTGTTCAGAAGCTAGCAGAAGCAGCTGTTTCCGGAGAAGAAGACCCGCTCGTAGGTGTAACCGAGAACGTGATTGTTGGTCAGCCCGTACCTGTAGGTACGGGAATTGTAGAAATATATATGACTCCCTATAAACCCTATGGGCGTGGAGAAGAAGAGTAAGAGGTGTAGAGATAGAGATGCCCTCAATAGTAGATTTCAT
>JAMOMD010000442.1 GCA_027068725.1 Thermoproteales archaeon
TAACATTAGAAGATCTTCAGTATTTCAACTCGAGTTTCCTGAATTAGGCAGAACGACCAGCCTAGAGACATTTGCCCAAGTATTGTCAGCTCTGACATGCTACTTAGCAGTATGCAAGAGTCGTGAGAAGAAAAAAGATCACAAGCTTCGTCTACTTGCCACGGAGAAATGTGCCATATGTAGTGACGAGGCAACGATAATCCTGCAAGACCAGGTTGACAAAGTTCTTCTGGAAGAAGTACTTAAGCAAGTCGTTAAGAAGATACAACCAAAATTTGAGAGATATTTAAGTTCTGCAGCCGCATTGCTGAACTGCTTTGATTCTTCTAAAAACATTACAAATACGTTACTGCCTAGAATAAGACCGGAATATGTATGTGCAAAGTGTGTTGCAAAGACGTGGATGGGTATTGCAATTAGAGAAAGAAGAAAAATGGCATTACATTCTATAATTGGTAAAGAGATCGATTTCTCACGCATAGAACAAAACGAAATGGAGTACATAGGTTTTGGCGTCTATAATGTCGATCTGTGCAGAGGTACAGAAATTCCACACATTGGCATACTTAAGAGCGATGGCTCGCTTATGAGAATAGTATCGAACCTTGCAATATCTTTCGCTGACTTGCTTGAGCGTAGTCTTAGGATTGATGCTGCGATGAGATTTGCACAGACATACGTTGCTTACAAGGTATTAGATGCTGTATTCAGGTTGGCGCAGAGCAAGCGTATACCTGAGGATGCTGTATGTGTGATAGTTGCTCACTTGCTGGCTAAGCTTGGCCTAGGGTTTGCCTATGCTGGAGGTGACGATTATCTGGCACTTGTGCCTGCTTTCCTGACGTTGCCCATGGCACTGATGCTGTCTATGACTTATGCACGTGGTATAGGGTATGCATCTATGCTTCAGGTTGGTGCACTTGCAGTGAAGTCAAAGGCTCCACTATGGGCTGCGATTGATGCATGCAGTGCATTGCTGGATGGCTGCAAGGACGATACTAGAGTAGTATCATTAGCTACG
>JAMOMD010000443.1 GCA_027068725.1 Thermoproteales archaeon
CGGGATAACACGACTAAGCCTTCTCCAGATGCGCTCTACCAGGACTGCAAGACCAAACAACAGCAGGGGCAGGACAATTGGCAATATCTGAAGCAGATCCATATTCTAAGGATTGCTTAAGCCGAAAGTATTTTTATCGGCGTGTCAAAAGTGTATAGTGTCTCACGTTTTGAGCAGAAGTCATATTGTTGTTATTTGCAGTGTGATATCATTAATATTAACTTTGATAGGTTCGTTTATGAATTCACTTAAGATGTTACATGAATGTATTAGAAGCATTGCGCTTTTGATATCACTAGCCTCAGCAATTTTGTACTTTGCTACAGGTATGCTAGCTGGAACTTCTCTACGTGAAACATTTCATGAGATATCTAACGCATACTCTTTCTCTTATCAATACTTTCTTGAATATCAATATCAAGAAGATTTCATGAACATAATATCTATCGTACTTTCTACCATATTTACAATGTTGGCATGTGTTGTAAACATTTTACTTCTAGAAGCGGTCAAGATTTATTTGAAAACTGTCGTAGATCTAATTGCCTGGAAGGTTGCGCTTATGGGTTCAGCGGTAGGCTTTCCTCTCGGTTTCATCTTAGGGTTATTTATAACTTTATTGAAAAAAATTCTAGAAGTACTAGGGCTTGTGCCTACTACTCAAGCATTCTAATTTTCTCAACGATTCTTCTCAAATAGTTCCTTCTCACGATATATTCCGCAATTGCGAGTATGCTCTTCTCGCTCTTTCTCACGTCTAGCTCTGGTACAATGACTATGTTCCTTAGTTTCTGAAGATCCTCTGGCTCGATGTCTAGGACTTGCCTAAGCTTCTTACTGTCCTGAAGCTTGATATCTGGAGGCCAGAAGTTTAGGACATAGATTATCGGTATTAGCTTCGCCCCTATTCTCAGCATGTGCCCCATCTTTGCAAATTCCTTGATCTTGCACGCATATGGGCGCTGTACCAGGAACAGGACATCGCACAGTGCAAGAACATGATTATCATGCATTGCTGGT
>JAMOMD010000444.1 GCA_027068725.1 Thermoproteales archaeon
CGTGAGGCAGAGCGAGAGGGCATGCTTAAGGAGTTTGGTGGGAGTGTCGGCACTATTGTTAATGGTACGGCACAGCGCTTTGAGCGAGGTAACCTCTTTGTAGACCTTGGTAAGGCTACTGCAATCATTCCTTACAGCGAGCAAATCCCTGGAGAACGATACCGCCAAGGAGAGCGCGTGCGTGCATACCTCTATGAGGTAGATGCTGAGTCTCGTGGCTCATTTATCAAGCTCTCACGCGCGCACCCACAATTTCTTGTGCAACTCTTTGCACAAGAAGTTCCAGAGATAGAGAGTGGTGACGTAGAGATAAAAGCCGTTGCACGTGAGGCAGGTGCCCGTAGTAAGATAGCTATATTTGCACCGAATAACAATATTGACCCCGTAGGAGCAATGGTCGGAGGGCGCGGAGTAAGAGTCTCAACCGTAATGAGCGAGCTCGGCGGAGAGAAGATAGATGTCATAGAGTGGAGTGAGAATCCAGAGCACTTTATAGAGGATGCCCTCTCACCAGCCGAGGTACTCGGTGTAGAGCTCGGCAAGACAGAAGAAGGTGACCTACATGCCTATGTAGACGTACTTGAAGAACAACAAAGTCTTGCTATTGGCCGTGGTGGGCAAAATGTACGCCTTGCAGCTAAGCTCACTGGCTATAAGATAGATATACGTGCAGTAGACGCACAAGACCCTGAGTCAGAAGAGAGTACTGAAGAAGGTTTTGATGAAGTCAAAGAATAATCATTCTTACTGAGACTAAGAAAACAAAAAAACGCGCCATCGGCGCGTTTTTTTGTTGCAAGAATAATTACTTTCTTACTGTTCATTCCACTCTGGTATCCTGTCTACCACGGCGGTGTCTGTCACAGTACTACCATCAAATGCGGTACATGTCAGCGTATATACCGTCCTTGAGCTGATAGGGCTTGATGCCTCTATGCCTGATGTACGCTCATCTGCCTGAGTAATCACAGCCCCATCATCATCAATCTCTTTAACTATAGGATTCCACACATCACCATT